>NZ_JBIVMX010000052.1:0-34807 GCF_044753305.1 Pseudomonas sp. NPDC088429
ATCCAGAAATTGGTCAGGTGCAGGTCGAATACTGCGTGACTGATTTCAGTCGCTCCAGGCGCCATATTCACAGTCCATGCGGCGTGTGCCGGACTGAAAATCGACCACAACAGGAGGCCCATCCAGACGTGTGGATGTCGCATCATTGCGGGTTCCCCTTATCGTTGTTGTTATCCCGCCGGCTTTCGCCTGCGGCAAGGGAGCGGCTGCATCAGACTACGAACTTGAATCGCCGGGCCTTGCTGCGGGTGCAGTCGGGCGTCATCAGCTAACTCCATTCACTGGCGAGTATAGTCAGCGGCTGAGAATTGCAACGTGGCGAGGTAAATGATCTGAAACAGCTGGAACTTGCGTTCAAGGGCACGAATGGAGAAGGATGCAGACGAGTGGTGGCAAATCGATATAACGCAGCTGCATCAAGGATGAAATAATTATGACAAATGCGTCTTAGCAATTTTCGTAAGCCAGCTAACTTATGTCTTCCCTAATTCATTGCCTTGTTCCCTGGAGTTTTCATGAACACCGCCGCATTGCGCGAGCAGATCCAAACAGCCCAACAGCACGAGAAAGACACCGGCCTGCTGACCCGTCAGCTGGAAAGCAAGCTGCCTCATTTACACCCGGCCATTCAACTGCCGGAAGCCGACGCCCAGGGTGTGCTGACGCGTTTTGTCGCCGCCTACATCGATGAAGTGCCAGACCTGCTGGATGCAGCCAATGAAGTCGCCAGGGAAGCGGGAATCGAATCGCAGATCAAACCGGTGCTGAAAATCGCCGAGCAGTATTTCCTCCAGCCACCCGCCATCATGGCCGGGCATGTTGGCCTGGATAGCCTGCTGGATGAAGCCTATCTGGCGCACCGTTTTGTCGAAGAGGTCAACGACCTGTACATCAAGCATTTCGGCCAGCCACTGATCCCCTTGGACATGACGGTCGCCAACTTGATTGCTCACCAATTGATCGGTGAGGAATTTGCCAACCAACTGGACGAAGCGGTGCATCACGCGATCGACGAGATGCTCAACGACGAAAGTTTTGCGCTGGAATCGGTAGAAGCCTACCGCGAAAAACTCAGCAGCCCGGACACCGGCGCCGCGTGGAAACGCTGGCCATGCATGAGCCGCCGATTGGGCGTAGGCCTGGAACTCGACCAGCCCGCCGCCTGATTTCACACGATCCAATGTAGGAGCTGCCGCAGGCTGCGATCTTTTGATCTTGTTTTTAAGAAGATCAAGATCAAAAGATCGCAGCCTGCGGCAGCTCCTACAGGGGTTGAGTTCAACCGGGACATTTAGCCGGCTGCACCGATGCCTGTTGTTGTGCGAATCCGCCCTTCAAGCCTGCGCTTCAAGCCTCGCGACTCGATCAACAGCTTCGAGCCCTTCGCCGCATTCGCCCGGCCCCACTCCTCCAGCAACTCCAGACACGAATGGTCGATGTAGCTCAGGTTATTGAGCGGCACATGCACCGTCGTGCCCTGCGGAATGCTGCCCAGCACCTGCGTCAGCGCCGGCACCTTGAGGAAGGTCGCCGCGCCGACCAGACGCAGCTCCATCTCACCGTCCTGCGGCAGATCGATCAGGCTGATCTTCAACCGCGAGGCCTTGAACGCCAGCTTCAACAACGTCAGACCGAAACCCAGCAGCACACCGGTCAGCAGGTCGGTGAAGATGATCGCCAGCGCCGTCGCGGCATAGGTGAACATCGGCATCCGTCCATATCGACTCAGACCGCGAAAGGCTTTCAGGTCGACCAGTTTGAAACCCGTATACACCAGCACACCGGCCAGACTCGCCACCGGAATGCTTTGCAGCACGCTCGACAACAACAGCACGAACGCCAGCAGCCACAGACCATGGAAAATCGTCGAATAACGTGTGGTCGCACCGGCCTGGACGTTGGCCGAACTGCGCACGATCACCCCGGTCATCGGTAGTGCGCCAACCAGACCGCAGAGCATGTTGCCGACCCCTTGCGCCGACAGTTCACGGTCGAAATCAGATCGCACGCCACTGTGCATGCGATCCACCGCAGCAGCGGACAACAGGGTTTCGGCGCTGGCGATAAAGGCTACGGCGAACGCCGCGATCAACAGCGTCGGATCGGCCAGGCTGAGCAGATCTGTCGGCTTCAACCAGTCGATGGCTTCCGCGAGATTCGCCGGCACCTCAACGCGTTTCACCTGCAAGGCCAGCATCAGGCTGGCACCCGTCGCCAGCCCCACGCCGAGCAGCGCGCCGGGAATAAACCGTAGCGAATGTGGGCGGAATTTTTCCCACAACCACATCACCGCAATCGTCGACAGCCCGAGCAACCCGGCCTGCCAACCGAACGACGGCACGGCCTGCGCCACCGCCGTCGGGAATGCGGCGAGGTTATCCAGCCCGGAAGGTTTCGGTGACGCATCGAGCATCACATGCACCTGTGAGAGCACGATCAATACGCCGATCCCGGCGAGCATGCCGTAGACCACCGCTGGCGCCGTAACTCGAAACCAGCAACCGAGCTTCAGACGCCCAGCGACCAGTTGCAGAAAACCGGCGAGCAACAGAATCGGCCCGAGCATCTCGATGCCGTGCTGGCGCACCAGTTCAAAGACCAACACCGCCAGGCCCGCCGCCGGTCCACTGACCTGCAACGGCGAGCCCGCCAGCCAACCGACCACCAGCCCACCGATGATCCCGGTGATCAAACCCTTTGCCGGCGGCAACCCTGACGCAATCGCAATGCCCATGCACAGCGGCAGAGCGACCAGAAACACAACCACGGAAGCGAGCAGCTCCCGGGGCAACACCGCTTTCAATTGAGCCGCACGCATGGCGATTCTCCCGACGTTTTCTTCAGGCATGGCAAGGCCGGGTCGCTGAATCAGCGACCGGCGTCAAACGACACAGATGTTTAGGAAGATTTAGAAGCGCGCTTTGGGCGTCGCCACCGGAATCGGATGGCTGCCGTCGAGCGGCAGGAAGCGTCCCTGATCCGCGTCGTAAGCTTTGATTTCGCTGGTTTCGATGTCGTAAACCCAGCCATGGATGAACAGATGACCGTTCGCCATGCGCGAGGCTACCGAAGGATGGGTACGCAAGTGCTGCAGTTGGGCGATGACGTTTTCCTCGGTGAGGATCGGCATGCTTTCTTTTTCGTCGGCGCAGTTACAGTTTTCATGCACCATGGTTTTTGCGACTTCAGCGTGACGCAACCAGGCTTTGACCGTCGGCATTTTTTCCAGGCTGTCCGGGTTGAGCACCGCACGCATGGCGCCGCAATCGGAGTGGCCGCAGATGATGATGTGCTGCACGCCGAGTGCCAGTACCGCGTATTCGATCGCGGTGGAAACGCCGCCGTTCATCTGGCCGTAAGGCGGAACCACGTTGCCGACGTTACGGGTCACGAACAGATCGCCGGGCGAACTGTGCGTAATCAGCTCGGGGACGATGCGCGAGTCGGCGCAGGTGATGAACATCGCTTTCGGCGCCTGGGCCGTGGCGAGTTTCTTGAAGAGTTCTTCCTGCTGCGGAAAAATCTCATGATGAAAATGCAAAAAGCCATCTACGATCTGGCGCAGCGCTGCATCGGCGGATTCCGCTTCTGGGGACGGCGCCGACGCAGCCAGCGGCTGTTTATCCTTATCACTCATGATTCATCCTCTTTGACGGATTCAGGGAATCTTCCCCGGTATTCCGGTATGAAGCCAGTGGCTGTTTAAAACTATCGCGGTCATCCAGACCGGTCAGTCACTCGATGAACAAGGTAGCCGCCGAAACTTAACTGAAACTGAATCAACCGCTCTAGAACGTGTGTTCCAGGTCACAAAAAACGTGACTGACAGTTTTCGACGGGGGGATACCAGCCCCTCAAACCTGTGCTAATTGTCGCTAAATCAGTGACGTCTGGCGAGGTAGCAGACAGAAGGTTTGGTGATGCCGCTCTCAGTCGCCTTTTAGCGATCGGGCTACATTGATCCAAGGGCTGTAGCGATGTAATGAATTAGTTGTTAATAACGAAGTTTCGTTGTTGTTGATAAGGGTGTTTATTTTTTGAAATAACTAACTAGTTGCGGTCTGATAGTTTAATTTTTATAGTTTTTCGGTGGGCGCAACTTTCGCGCTCTTATTAAAACTTTCAAGGATTGAAAATGACTACTTCGACTATTTTTGCAACTACCATGAATGCGCTGCGCGAATATCATAAGGCGCACTGTGACCATACGCCTGGGGCACGTCGTCAGGCGCTGGTTAAACCGGTTTATTCGACTTTGTCGACACTGACTGCCCTGAACCCTGAAGAGCAGGCTGCAATTGATGATCTGAAAAACGACTCTCAGCGAAGCGGTACAGTTAGCACTACCGTGATCCAGACCCAGATCACTGCGGATACCGAGGACTTCAAGAAAACCAACGGCGGTGATGACGCCGCTGCCGAATTCCGCAAACGCATGGAGGAGAAACGGGCAAGCCAAAAAGAAGCATCGAATAAACAGATCGACCAAATGTACGATAAGGCCATCGGTATTGGCGAGAAGTATCCTGCTACCCAAGGCGCTATTCTTTCCGTTGCTGACAAGATCATGGCGTTCTTCAGTAACCTGTACAACGAGATTTATTTCTGGATCAGCAATATCGTTGAGAAGTTCGTAGTGTGGGTAAAAAACGCTTGGGAAAATATCAAAAATACTTTCACTACCATCGTCGACTGGATTAAGGGTTGGTTCTAATCAGCTTCTTGCTTAATTAATCAAGTTGTAATTAGTCGCCTGGTCGAGCTTAGGCCCGATCAGGCGTTTTTTTTGCGACGCCCATCTACAACAACGACATTTGTGCGCCCGGCGGGCAAAAAGCTGTGCAATCGAGGTTGTAGCCTTCGCGATGATTGAGGCCAAGCCGTTTGATGGCTTTGGCAAAGCGTTGTGCGAGCAGGTCGGCAAACGGCCCTTCGCCACGCATGCGGGCGCCGAAACGGCTGTCGTAGAGCTCGCCGCCACGGCTCTGGCGGATCAGGCTCAGCACATGTGCAGCGCGTTGCGGGTAGTGCGCGGCCAACCATTCCTCGAACAGCGGCGCCACTTCCAGTGGCAGGCGCAACATCATATAAGCAGCACTTTGTGCACCGGCAGCGTGAGCCTCGTTGAGCAGGTTTTCGATTTCGCTGTCGTTGATCATCGGAATCATCGGCGAACACAGCACGCCGACCGGAATCCCCGCTTCGCGCATCATCCGAATCGCGCGCAAGCGTGCTTTCGGCGCAGCGGCACGCGGTTCGAGGATGCGTTTGAGTTCATCGTCCAGCGTGGTCAGGCTGATCATCACCGCCACCAGCCGCTGCTGCGCCAATTCAGTCAGCAGGTCGAGATCGCGAAGAATCAGCGACCCCTTGGTGACGATGGTCACCGGATGCCGGTAGCGCAGCAGCACTTCGAGGATCTGCCGGGTGATCTTGTGCTCACGTTCGATCGGCTGATACGGATCGGTGTTGGAGCCCAGATTGATCGGCGCACATTGATAACCGCGTTTGCTCAGCTGTTCTTCCAGCACTTGCGCGGCGTTGGTCTTGGCGATCAGCCGAGTTTCGAAATCCAGTCCCGGCGACATGTCCCAATAGGCGTGACTGGGCCGTGCGTAGCAATAAATGCAGCCGTGTTCGCAGCCTCGGTAGGGATTGATCGAGCGATCGAAGGGCAGGTCGGGCGATGTGTTACGGGTGATGATGGTTTTCGCGGTTTCGATCATCACCTCGGTGTTTTGTGTTTCGGGCACTTCCTGATACCAGCCGTCGTCCTCAGCTACCGAACGGCTCGGCGCGAAGCGGTTGTGCGGGTTGGTCGCGGTGCCGCGGCCGCGTGGTGGCATCGAGGTGTTCATGTTCAGATCGCCGTGACTGTATGCACATACAGTATCGCGAACCCAGGCGTGTGAACAGTGCCGCTCGGCGTCCGCATAACGTGATATATAAAACGCTAAGTTAGATACAAGGAAGTCAAGGCTGGTAGTTTGGCGATACATCTTGAGTCTGGTGATTGTTATTGATTGTTGAGTAGTATCCGAGTCGCGTCACTTTTGACGAAAAATTATTATAAAAGGATTTTGATATGGGTTCCCTGAACCGTCGCGG
Source organism: Pseudomonas sp. NPDC088429 (assembly GCF_044753305.1). Lineage (NCBI taxonomy): Bacteria > Pseudomonadati > Pseudomonadota > Gammaproteobacteria > Pseudomonadales > Pseudomonadaceae > Pseudomonas > Pseudomonas sp. NPDC088429. The sequence goes on from NZ_JBIVMX010000052.1 coordinate 6,109, forward strand.
TATCTTTCTACAAAAACTTGGCCCCACTGTGGTCGATCCGAAAGAAGTTCTGGTGCAGATGCATTTCGCTTATGTGAATTCGGGCTGGGATGCTGAGAAGTCCGCAGAAACCTTTCAGCTTGAAGATTCCAGCTTTGTCACGGCGGCGTCTTATGACGGCGGCCATACGTTCAGCATCCGCAATGAAAAAGATGTGGACGGCGACGGCGACATCGATGCTGAAGATCAAGCCAAGTTGCTCGCCCTGGCGAAAGCTTATGCAAGTATCAACACGCCTTGATGACGCGGAACGATGATGCGCTTGAATACATTATCTATCGGTAGTTCTTATATCGATACATCAGCCAATGCCTGCAGCGGTATTGTCAGTCGATAATAAAAAGGCCTGCCGAAGTTCCGGCAGGCCTTTTGCTTGTTACGCTATATATATTTACAGATCATTTTTCGTTTGCTCAGGCTTGCGCAAGTTTTTAACCTCGTCAGGTTTGACGGCTGCGCCCTTGTTACCCCAACTCCCACGAATAAAACTCACCACATCCGCCACTTCCTGATCCGACAAACGCCAGGCGAAACCCGGCATGGTGAAAGTAGAAGGCGCGGTGTGCGTCGCGGGCAGGGTGCCGCCCTTGAGCACGATGTGAATCAGCGAGGTCGGGTCTTCCGATTGCAGCACCGGATTGCCCGCCAGTGCCGGGAACACACGCGTGTAACCGTGGCCGTCAGTGCGGTGGCAGGCCGCGCAGTTGTCGATGTACACCGAAGCACCGCGCTGGCTGTCGTCGCCATTCCACAAGGCTTTGGCGGCTTTCTCGTCGTACTGATGCGGTTGATCGTTTGGATCATTGGCCGGCAGCGACTTGAGATAGCGGGCAATCGCGGTCAGGTCAGCGTCGGACATGTATTGCATGCTGTGGGTGACCACATCGCTCATGCCGCCAAACACCGCGCTGCGATCGCTGCGACCGGTTTTGAGGAACTGCACCAGTTGCTCTTCGCTCCAGCCGCCGAGGCCATCCTTGTGATCGCCGCGCAGGCTCTTGGCGATCCAGCCTTCCAGCGGCGCACTGCCGGCGAGGAAATTACTGCCATCGGCCGCGCTCAAGGATTTTTCCTGCATGGTCAGCGCCCGTGGCGTGTGACAGGCACCGCAATGGCCGAGACCTTCAACCAGATACGCGCCACGGTCGATCACCGGGTCGGTACTCGTTGCTTTGTAGTCCTCGACCTTCGGCGCAAACATCCAGCGCCAGCCCATCAGGGGCCAACGCATGCTCAACGGCCACGGAATGTCGCTGGCCTTGTTCTCCTGCGCGACCGGTTCGACGCCGTGCATAAAGTACGCGTACAGCGCCTGCATGTCGGTTTCGCTGACACGCGCGTAGGACGGATATGGCATCGCCGGGTACAACGTACTACCGTTTTTGGCGACGCCATGGCGCACGGCCTGATCGAAGTCTTCGAGGCTGTATTCACCGACGCCGGTTTTATCCGGGGTGATGTTGGTCGAGTAAATCGTGCCGATCGGCGTTTCCATCGGCAGACCACCGGCGAACGGCTTGCCGCCCTTGGCCGTGTGGCAAGCCACGCAGTCACCGGCGCGGGCGAGGTATTCGCCTTGTTTGATCAAGGCTTGATCAACCTCAGTCGCATGGATCGAGGCGCTGCCGAGCAGGGCCAGGGTCGCGATAACGAAATTCTTCATGGTCATCGCTCCTTAGGCCTGAACCAGCGGGCCGGGGTTTTTCAGGTACTGCTCGCGGATCGCTTTCGCCGACCAGTAGGTCAGTGCAGCCACCAGTCCGGTCGGGTTGTAGCCCAAGCCTTGCGGGAACGCCGAGGCGCCCGGAACGAAGACGTTGTGTACGTCCCAGCTCTGCAAGTAGCGGTTCAGCGCGCTCTTCTTCGGATCGGTGCCCATGATCGCGCCACCGTTGAGGTGGGTGGTCTGGTACGCGGCGGTGTTGAAGTGGTCGCCGACTTTCTTGCCGATCACTGCAATGGCTTTCGGGCCCATCGCTTCGGCGACCTTGCCCATTTTTTCGACCATGAAGCGGTTCATCTTGATGTCGTTTTCCTGCCAGTCGAACGTCATCCGCAGCAGCGGCAAACCGTAGGCATCGCGGTACACCGGGTCGAGATCGAGGTAGTTGCCACGGTAGGACTGATGCGCGCCGTGGGCGTCCATCGACACTTGGTGGGTGTAGTAATCGGCGGTCGCGCGTTTCCATGCACTGCCCCAGGCCGGCGTGCCCGGCGGGTTCGAGGTGCCGGCGATCGGTCGGCTGCCCGCCTGGTTGACCCACATCGGCGAACCGCCGACGAAGCCGTGCGGGCCGTGGTCGAAGTTGTCGGCGTTGAAGTCGTCCAGCGCCACGCCGTTACCGCCGGCGCCGATGAAGTTGTTGGTGTGGGTGTCCTTGTCAAAGAACGCCTTGATGGTCGCCATGTTCTGGTAGGCGAAGTTACGCCCGATCACGCCTTCGCCGGTCTTCGGGTCGTACGGTTTGCCGATGCCGGAGAGCAGCATCAGACGTACGTTGTGCAACTGGAACGCGCCGAGGATCACCAGATCCGCCGGTTGCTCCATTTCGCGACCCTGTGCATCGATGTAGGTGACGCCGGTGGCTTTGCTCTTGGTGCTGTCGAGGTTGATCCGCAGCACGTGAGCGTTGGCGCGCAACTCGAAATTTGGCAGCGGCTTCAGCGCCGGCAAAATGTTCACGTTCGGCGACGCCTTGGAATACATGTAGCAAACATAACCGCTGCAAAAACCGCAGAAGTTGCACGGGCCCATTTGTGCGCCGTAAGGGTTGGTGTACGGCCCCGAGGTATTCGCGGACGGCAGGTTGTAGGGTTTGTAACCGACTTCTGTAGCCGCTTTGCCGAACAGCTGTGCGGAAACCGTATTCTTCTGTGCTTCCAACGGGAACGGGTTGGAGCGATCCGGCGCGTACGGGTTGCCGCCCTTGCCCTGACCGACGAGTTGGCCTTTTACCGTCCAGGCCTGGCCCGAGGTGCCAAAGACTTTTTCGGCGTAATCGAAGAACGGCTCCAGCTCTTCGTAGCTGACGCCGAAGTCCTGAATGGTCATGTCCTTGGGGATAAAGCTTTTGCCGTAGCGCTCTTCGTAATGGCTGCGCATGCGCAACTCGATCGGGTCGACCCGGAAGTGCACACCCGACCAGTGCAGGCCGGCGCCACCAACACCGTTGCCCGGCAGGAACGCGCCCAACTGGCGGTTCGGCAGGGCGATCTCGTTGACGCTGTGGCGGATGGTGACGGTCTCTTTGGAGATGTCCTGAAAGAGTTTTTTCCGCACGCTGTAGGTGAGTTCGTCGATCACCTGTGGATAGTTGCCGTCGGGGTAGGTGTCCTGCATCGGCCCGCGCTCCAGCGCCAGCACATTGAGACCCGCTTCGGTCAGCTCCTTGGCCATGATCGCGCCAGTCCAGCCGAAGCCGATGATGACTGCGTCAACCTTCTTCAATACCGTTGCCATGCTTACGCCCTCTCGCCGCGAATCGACACTGCCGGGAAGGGGTACTGCTCATTGCGTTCCACCCAATCCATGAAATCGGCGCGGGCGCCGGGGAAACCGATCATCGTCCAGCCAACCATGCCTTTATTGCCACCGTGGATCGGGTCGCAGAAGAAGCCTTCCTTGGTGTTTTGCAGCAGCAGGTTGAAGAAAATCTTCGCCGGAACCGCATCGAACTGCGGCTTGCCGGCTTCGAGTTGCTTGAGCAAATCTTCTCGGGTAGCGCTGTCTTGCTCGGCAAATACTTTACCGTTGAGGGATTTTGCCCACTGATCCGTGGCGGCGATGCCGAGGCGATAAATTTCTTTCGGCACCAGTTTGCTCTGCCAGCCCATTTCCGGCGCAGCGTCGGCATTGAACGGGCCTTGCATGTACCAAAGGGCACCGGCGGCGTACGGCGTGTTCATTTGACGGTCGATGTATTCCGGCACACCGGCTTCAAGCGCGCCCGGGCCTTGGGCATCGTTGGGGATCAACTGCGCGACGGCGGCATTGATGAATGCCCATTCTTCGGCGGTGAAATAGCTCGGTTGATACACCTCGGCGTCAGCGCGAGCGGCTGGCGCGGCCGGTGCAGCGGGCGCCGCTTCAGGCGCGGCTTGCAGGACGCTGCTGCCCAGGCTGGTGCCGGCGAGGGTCACGACCGGAATCAGGGTCAGGGATTTGCGCAAAAACTCACGCCGCGGGTTGTCTCGATCTTGATCAGACATGGGAGGTGTACCTCATCAGGCATCAATGGTGGTCAACCGTTTCTGCGAACGGCTTGAGGATTTTTCGTCGCGACGTGGCCGGGAGAAGACCCGGTGAAGGAAAAGCGTCTGCAACATCATGTGACAAATGGTAGCAGGCTAAGCATCGGGATGAACCGATTCAGTGAAAAAAAGCCCGGATTTCTTGGATGAAATCGATGAAACAACGCGGATTCACGTTTCTTTGACAAACGCCTCACGGGGCTTTGACCGCCCAACGACGAAGCTACGGCTCCTATTCCTGAAGAATTCCGACACGGTCAGCTCAGCATGTCCCCAGTGCGTTTGTTTCCTGCTTTGTGTTTATCGCTTGTAGCGCTGTTGTACTGGATGCCGGCTCAGGCTGAGGCCGCCACCCCGGTGCGCCCGACTGAATGGGCGCAACCGGTTGAAGTGCAATACAACCTGTTTCAGATGTCACCGACGCTCTACCGCAGCGCCTTGCCCGATAGTGGCGCGGTGCCGTTGCTGAAAAATCTCAAAGTCGCCACGGTGATTACCTTTTTGCCGGAATCCGACCAGAACTGGCTGTCGGACTCCGACATCAATCAGGTGCAACTGCCTTACCGCACCAACCACGTCGACGATGCTGACGTGCTGAAAACCCTGCGCGCCATTCAGGCTGCCGAAGCCAACGGCCCAGTGTTGCTGCACTGCAAACACGGCTCCGATCGCACCGGTTTGATGGCGGCGATGTACCGTGTGGTTGTGCAAGGCTGGAGCAAAGAAGACGCGCTGAGCGAAATGACCCAAGGCGGATTCGGCGAGAGTGGGCATTTCCGCGACAGCGTGCGCTACGTGATGCAGGCCGATGCTGACAAGCTGCGCACCGCGCTGGCCAATGGTGATTGCAGCACCAGCGCGTTCGCCACGTGCTCTATGAAGAGCTGGTTTCAGTCGGTCAATTTGAAGTGACAGTGGTTGGATCGGGCGCGGTTTCAAACAGCTCCGCGCTGACGGGGCGCCCGAGAAATTTTTCCAGAGCACTCAGCAACGTCGGCGAGTCGCCGGAAAAAAATGCCTCGCGAAACGCCCGACCAGTTTGCGGGTTGAACACGCCGTCGTGCTCGAAGCGTTTGAACGCCTCGGTCGCCAGCACGCCTGACCATTTATAGGCGTACACCGAAGCTTCATAACCGGTGACCAAATAGTCGAAGCTGTTGGCAAACCGGCAGTAGTCCGGCATTTGCAGCTCGGCAAACTGGCGCTGCACCCCATCGAACACCTGCGCAATGCTGCGGCCGTCGCCGTGGCGGTGGTGCAACTCGAAATCGAACAAAGCGCCCATCAGCAACATCCCGGTCGCTCGACTGGATTGCGCGCTCAAAGCCGTGAGCGCGGTGTTCACGCGCGCTTCAGACAGGCGCTCTGCGGTTTGATGATGCGCCGCCAGCCACAAGATAAATTCTCGCGACAAACACCATTGCTCAAACAATTGCCCGGCGAATTCGGCGGTGTCGCGTGGGAACTGGGAAATGCCCGACAGGTTGTGATGCGGCGAGCGCGTCAGCACGTGTTGCAGGCAATGCCCGAATTCATGGAACAGCACCCGCAAATCCTGATGCGACAGCAGGCACGGGTGTTCGGGCGTGGGGGCGGTGAAGTTACTGGACAGCACGGCGATCGGCGTCGACGCCCGACCTTCGGCATCGATTCGCCGATTGCGCACCGTGCCCGTCCAGGCATAGTCCGCAGCATGTTTGCCCGCGTAAGGGTCGAGGTAGATATGCCCGATGACTTGGCCATGTTCGCTGACTTCATACAAGCGGACATGCTCATGCCAGCGATCAAACGTGCGCTGCTCGTGAATCGTGATGCCGAACAAATGTTCGCTGAACCGGCATAACCGCTGCACGGTTGCGTCCAGCGGGAAATACTGCCGCAAGCCTTGCAGCGCGCCGTCCAGTAGCTGCACGCGTAACCGTTCGGCGAGGAATTCCTGATCCCAGGCCTGAATGGTTCCAAAGCCCTGCTGATCGGCGAACGCCTGCAGCGTTTTCGACTCTTGCTCCATCAGCGGTTTGACTTGCGCGACTTGTCGCTGCAGGAAGGCGCTGACTTGCGCGGTGGAGGTGACCATCCGATCGTTGAGGCGCAGTTGCGCGTAGTTATCGAAGCCGAGAATTTCGGCTTTCTCATGCCGCAAGGTCAGCAGCAAACTCAATACCGGCTCGTTATCGAACTGATCCGCCTGCGGACCTTGATCGGATGCGCGGGTCGTCCAGGCAATAAAATATTCCTCGCGCAAAGTGCGGTCGCGCGCATACGTCATGATTTGCTGGCAGGTGTTTTGATCCAGCGTGAGTAGCCAGCCGTCGAGCCCGGCCTGTCTGGCCTTGAGTGCCAGTTGCGCCTGGCTGTGCGGGCTCAGACCGTCGAGCCGCGCGGAGTCGGTGATGTGTTTTGTCCATGCAGCGTTGGCGAGATCGATCTGGCTGGCGAACAGCTGTTCGAGCAGGCCGATGACGCGATTCAATCGGGCGAGTTTCTCCTGTTGCGCCGCCGGTAACTCAACTCCGGACAAGCGCAACCTGCGCAGGATTTTGGCCAGTGACGCTTTGCGTGAAGCATCGAAATGAACGGCGACCGCACTGTCTTCCAAGCGTTGAAACGTACGGAACAACGGCACGCTCGCCAACGTGTCAGTCCGGTATTGCCCGGCGATCTGGCTGCACTGCGCGCTGGCTTTTTCCCACGCGCTATCGGCGGACTTGCCCATCGAAAGGTATTCGATCACCGCCATGGCTTCAGCCAATGTGGCATCGGCTTCATCGACGGCGAGGATCAGATCGTCCCAGTTCGGCTGCTCGGTCTGGCTGGCGATTACTTGTTCAATGATCAGTTGGTTGTTGGCCACAATCGTTGTGATCGCAGGCAGCAGATGTTCAGCGCGCACGGTCGGCCACGGCGGCAGCGTCCAGCGTAGTAACAGCGGATTGGAGTCAGGCATGGCGTCTTCCTTGAGGATGGCTGAAAGAGCCAGCCTAATCAGGAAGCGCGGGGGAAGGGCGGTACATAGTTACCACCTTTCACCGCCAAAACGGTGAAAGGTGGTTTATGCGTCAGTGTTGCTCGTCAGGCTTTTTCTTCAGCTTCGGGTTGGGGAAAAACTGTACGGCTTGCACGGTTTTGTCCGGCGCAGGTTTGCTGATAGCGCTGGTGTTCACCCGCGTGCCCAGTTCTTTCGGCACCGACAGCCCTTGCTCGTTGAGCGTGTCGGAGTAACCGCAAGCCACACATTCACGGTGTGGCACGCTGTCTTCGTTCCACATCATCAACTTGTCCGGCTCGCTGCACGCCGGGCAGACCGCCCCGGCGATAAAGCGTTTTTTGGTAATCACAGGCCCCTCACTCATGCTGCCGCGTCCTCACTCAGGCCGCTGTGGCGCAACAGTGCGTCAATCGACGGCTCACGGCCACGGAAGTCGACGAACAGCACCATCGGTGCCTGCGAACCGCCGCGCGCCAGAATCGCTTCGCGGAAGGCGCGACCGGTTTCTGCGTTGAGCACGCCGTCTTCTTCGAATTTCGAGAAGGCATCGGCCGACAATACTTCAGCCCACTTGTAGCTGTAGTAGCCCGCCGCATAACCGCCGGCGAAGATGTGCGCGAAGCTGTTCGGGAAGCGGTTGTAGGCCGGCGGACGCATCACCGACACCTCGTCGCGGATACCTTCGAGTACCTGTGCAACGCTGCGGCCGTCACCGTGGGTGGCGTGCAGTTCGAAGTCGAACAGCGAGAACTCCAGTTGACGCACCATCATCAGGCCGGACTGGAAGTTTTTCGCCGCGAGCATTTTTTCCAGCAGATCCTGCGGCAGCGGCTCACCGCTTTCGTAGTGACCGGAAATCAGCGCGAGGCCTTCCGGCTCCCAGCACCAGTTTTCCATGAACTGACTTGGCAGCTCGACCGCGTCCCACGCCACACCGTTGATCCCGGAAACACCGGCGTGATCAACGCGGGTCAGCAGGTGATGCAGGCCATGACCGAATTCGTGGAACAGCGTAGTCACTTCATCGTGGGTCAGCAGCGCAGGCTTGCCGCTGTCGGCCGGGGTGAAGTTGCACACCAGATTGGCCACCGGGCTTTGCAGCACGCCGTCGATGGTGCGGCGACGGTCGCGGGCGCCGTCCATCCATGCACCGCCACGCTTGTTGGCGCGGGCGTAGAGGTCGAAGAAGAAGCGGCCGACGTGCTGGCCGTTTTCCTTGATCTCGAACAGGCGAACGTCCGGGTGCCAGGTGTCAAAGCCTTTCTGTTCGGCGATTTCGATGCCGTACAGGCGCTGAACAATGGCGAACAGACCGCCCAGGACTTTATCGATCGGGAAGTAGGCGCGCAGGGTTTCCTGAGCAACGCTGTAGCGTTGTTCGCGAAGTTTTTCACCGTAGAAACCGCTGTCCCAGCTTTGCAGATCGGCGCAGCCCTGTTCGGCGGCGTAAGCGCGCAGCTGTTGCAGATCTTGTGCGGCGAACGGTTTACTGCGCTTGGCCAGATCGCGCAGGAAGCTCAGTACCTGATCGCTGGATTCAGCCATTTTCGTGGCCAGGCTCAGTTCGGAGAAGCTGGCGAAACCCAGCAGCCTAGCCAGTTCCTGACGCAGGTCGAGGATCTCTTCCATCACCGGGCCGTTATCGTTCTGGCCGGCGTTCGGGCCTTGATCCGAGGCGCGGGTGCAGTAGGCGGCGTAGACTTCTTCACGCAGCGCACGGTCTTGCGCGTAGGTCATCACCGCGTAGTAGCTCGGGAATTCCAGGGTGATAAGCCAGCCGTCGAGGCCTTTGGCCTGAGCGGCGGCGGCCATTTGCGCCTTGGCCGAATCGGTCAGGCCGGCAAGGGCGGCTTCGTCGCTGACGTGCTTGATCCACGCCTGAGTGGCGTCGAGCAGTTGATTGGAGAAACGACTGCCCAGCTCGGACAGTTTGCTCTGCACTTCGGCGTAGCGTTTCTGTTCGGCTTCCGGCAGGTCGATACCCGACAGACGGAAGTCACGCAGGGCGTGTTCCAGAATAGTCTTCTGCGCCACGTCGAAACCGGCGGCTTCCGGGCTGTTGGCCAGCGCTTCAAACGCCTGGAACAGTTCGCGGTTCTGGCCCATCTCGGTGGAGTAGGCGCTCAAGGCCGGCAGGCACGACTCGTAGGCTTCGCGCAATTCGGCGCTGTTGCACACGGCGTTGAGGTGGCTAACCGGGCTCCATGCGGCGCCGAGGCGATCATTGAGTTCGTCCATCGCCAACACCAGCCCGGCCCAGGTAGGGTTCTGAACCTGAGTCTTGAGGATTTCGGCGATGGCGGCGCGGTTGTCGGCCAGGATGGTTTCAATGGCTGGCAGGACGTGTTCGGCACGGATCGTGGAGAACGGTGGCAGGTCGTAGGACTGCAGCAGAGGGTTGTTCACGCTCACGGTTGGCACCTTGGCTGGGGAAACATTGCCCCATCTTAATTACAATCGGCATTCACCGCAGCTATCGGCGACAGAGAGAGAAATTATCGTGTCCGTTCGCAAGTACCAGAATCACACCCCCAGCCTGAGCAAAGGCGCGTTTGTCGACCGCTCGGCGGTGGTGATCGGCGATGTGGAAATTGGCGAAGACAGCTCGGTCTGGCCGCTGACCGTGATCCGTGGCGACATGCACCGCATCCGCATCGGTGCGCGCACCAGTGTGCAGGACGGCTGCGTGTTGCACATCACCCACGCCGGCCCGTTCAACCCTGACGGCTTTCCGCTGCTGATCGGCGATGACGTGACCATCGCCCACAAAGTCATGCTGCATGGTTGCAGCGTCGGCAGCCGCGTGTTGATCGGCATGGGCAGCATCGTCATGGACGGCGCGGTGGTTGAAGACGACGTGATCATCGGCGCCGGCAGCCTGGTGCCGCCGGGCAAACGTCTGGAAAGCGGCTTCCTTTATGTCGGTAGCCCGGTAAAACAGATTCGCCCGCTGAGCGACAAGGAACGCGCCTTCTTCACTTACAGCGCGGCCAATTACGTGAAGCTAAAGGATCTGCATCTGGCCGAAGGCTACGACACACTCTGAATCGAATTGGCGACTGCCCAGGAATTCCCATGCATTACCAAACCGTACTGTTCGACCTCGATGGCACCCTCACCGACCCGCGTGAAGGCATCACCCGCTCCATTCAGTTTGCCTTGGCCAAACTTGGCATCGATGAGCCGGATCTGACCAAGCTCGAACACTTCATCGGCCCGCCGCTGTTGCAGGCGTTTATGCAGTTTTACGATTTTGATGAAGCCAAAGCGTGGGAGGCGGTGAATTTCTATCGCGAGCGCTTCAAGGTCACCGGTCTGTATGAAAACCGCGTGTTTGATGGCGTTACACCGTTGCTGGAAACCCTCGGCGGCCAAGGTCGGCAGCTGTATATCGCGACGTCGAAGCCGTGGATATTCGCCCGCGAGATCGCCCGGCACTTTGATTTCGCCCGGCACTTCAAAGTGATTTACGGCAGCGAACTGGATGGCACCCGCACCAATAAGGTTGAGTTGATTGCGCACCTGATGAAAGAAGAGGGGCTGGATCCGGCGAATACGCTGATGATCGGCGACCGTAAGCACGACCTGATTGGCGCACGCAGCAATGGCCTGGATGCGGCGGCGGTCGGTTATGGATTTGGCAGTTTTGAAGAGCTGAATGCCGAGGCGCCGGCTTATCACTTTGAAACGCTGGATGAGTTACATCAGGCGTTTTTGCGGCGCTGATCAGTCAGTCTTCGCGAGCAAGCCCGCTTCCACATTTGGAATGCATTCCTCCTGTGGGAGCGGGCTTGCTCGCGAAAGGGCCGGCCCAGCCAATGCAAAATCAGGATTCCGCCAATGCCTTTAGCGCCGCCTTACGCTCCGCCACCGGCAACCCACCCAACCGCTCAACCTCGGCATAAAACCTCAGCCAATCCCCCCCGACCTGTTTGAACAACACCGAAAACGCCGGCACCCACTGGTCGTACAGCCCAAACGGCAATAACCGCGCATTGTTCAGCGGTGCATTCACCCACGCGTCATAGCGTTTATCCCCAGCCCACTGGCTATCGCGCATCACGCGATAGTCCCGACGAAACTGTTCGAACTCGGCCGCTTTACGTTCGCGCATTTGCTCAGCCGGCAATGGCTGTGCATACAGCTTCTCCAGCCGTGAGCGCACATCCAGCACCAGCTCAATGAATTGATCCCGCTGCTGCAACCGCGAGTCGGTATCCGCCGGCAACCCACGAAACACGCGCCATTGCCGCGTGCCTTCCTGTTCGACGAACGTGGCGAAGGACTCGTTGAACTCGGTGTCGTCCTTCACATAAAAGCGCTGATGCGCCAGTTCATGAAAGATCAGCGTGGCCAGGCGTTCGTCGCCCCAGCCCATCATCGTGTTGATGATCGGGTCGTTGAACCAGCCCAGCGTCGAGTAGGCCTCGACGCCGCCAATCGACACGTCCATGCCCTGCAAGCGCTGGATCGCCGCTTCGCCCCGTGCCGCGCCCTGGCTGTAATAGCCGCGATAAGCCACACACCCGGCAATCGGAAAGCAATGGTTCTGCGGCGTCAGGGAAAACTCCTGAGTGGCGAACACATTCCACACCACGAACGGCCGGCCAATGTCGGCGTACAGGCGATAGCTTTGGTTGTCGGGCAAGTGCAGATGTTCGCTGGCGAAGGCACGAGCCTTTTGCGATTGGCTCAGGTGTGCGCGCAACTTCGCATCGCGGCCCGGGTCGGCAATCACCTCGGCCACTGGCTCGCGCGCCCGCAGCAGTTGCAGCTGCCCGCTGGCCAACTGGCTGTAATAGCTGACGCTGGCGCAACCGTTGAGCAACAAAAACATCACACCCGGAAACAAAATCCGAAAAACGCGATCAAGTAACCCATGGCTTGCAAACGGCCTGATCACAATAAGAAATCCCCCCGGAAAGTCTGCTCGCAAGACTATCCCGCCTTAAGGAGCACCGCTATGCGCATGTTGATGCTGACGGGAGGCCTGCTGACGCTGGCCGGTTGTGCCAATTTCGGAATGCCCGACCCCGACCCTTCTCAAGCCTGGATCGATCTTGATGCCCGGCAACAGGACACGACCCTGCAAGCGCTGAAGGTCGACAGCCAGGCCGCGATTGATAAACGCTATTTTGAAGTCGAGCCCGGCAGCCATGAATTGAAGGTGCGCTATCAGTTCCCGGTAGACGCCAGCAACATCGGCCCTGATGCCGAACCGTTGTGGCGCGATTGCCAGTTGAACGTGAAATTCAAGGATTTCAACGCCGGCCAACGCTATCAGTTGCAGGCGGGCAGTATTGGTTTCCGGCCATGGGCCAAACTTTATGATGAGCAGCGCAAAGTCGTCGGGCAGGGCACACCGGCGGGCTGCCAGAAGACTTGATCGGCGGTATGCTGGCTGTCCTCATCAAAGGACATTGATCATGCGCAGGTTGACGTTGTTGCTGGTAGGAAGTGTGCTTGCCGGCTGTCAGAGCCCGCTGCCAGCGGTCGATCCGCAAATGGCCTGGGTCGACTTTTCGATGCCGACACCCGGCGGCAAAGTGTTGATGGCTGAACGCCTGGATAATCAGCGTCTACGCGATGGGCGTTTTTTCCAGGTCACGCCGGGCAGCCATGAATTGACGGTGCGCTTCGATTTCGAGATTTTCGGCGGTGGTCAGGGCATGGATACCGATCCGCAGGAGCGCCTTTGCTACATGACCGTGCCCTATGACCACTTCGAAGCCGGGCAACGCTACCGGCTCGAAGCACGGTCGCTGGCCTTCACGCCAAGCGCCCGGTTGATCAATCGTCAGGGGCAGATCGTTGCCGAAGAACGGCAGATCAACTGCGTGCCTTAAGCGTTATCAGGAGTCGTTCTTCTGATAGATGATCGCTTTGGTGCCGTTCTCACACGAACCCACGACCATGGCGATATCGTGCTTGGCCGCCTCTTCCTTGCTGACAATTTCCAGCGTGTACGAAGGCACGGCTTTGGCCTGGATCTTGATCTCGATTTCTTTTCTCAGTTCTTCGCAGTCTTTCGGTGCCGCAACAACCGAAGTGGCCAATGCACTGCAGAGGATGGCCAAGCCAATACGTTTCATGAGTGAAGCTCCCTGAGGCAGCGCGCACGGACGTGCGCTGAAGCTGCTGTCACGTATTCGACCATATTTTGGTGAAGCGAGTTCTGACTTTGCGCACAAGATGTACGCACGGTTTCTGATTCGCGGTGATGTTGAGATCGCTATCGCGAGCAGGCTCACTCCTACATTTGATCACCGGCGGACACAATTTCTGTGATCGACCGAAATCCCCTGTAGGAGTGAGCCTGCTCGCGAAAGCGTCAGACCTGCTGACGCAGAATCAGCTGACCAACGTCGCCTCAAGGCTGATCTGCGCATTCAGCACTTTCGACACCGGGCACCCTTCCTTGGCCTTTTTGCTCAGTTCATCAAACTGCGCTTGGGTCGCCCCAGGGATTTTCGCTTTGAGAATCAGCTTCACCGCAGTGATCGCAAACCCGCCGTCCACTTGATCAAGGGTCACTTCAGCCTGAGTATCGATGCTGTCAGCCGTCAGGCCCGCATCGCCGAGAATCATCGAGAACGCCATGGAGAAACAACCGGCATGTGCAGCGCCGATCAGTTCTTCCGGGTTGGTGCCCTTGCCGCCCTCGAAGCGGGCCTTGAAGCCGTAGGGTGCTTCTCTGAGGACACCGGTTTCGGTGGAGATCGAGCCGATGCCGGTTTTCAGATCGCCTGCCCAATGTGCGGATGCTTTCTTCACGATAGCCATGTCTGCCTCCTCAAGATCTGACGCGGAAACGCCGCGTCGTCGTGGTTTTTGCTTGCAAGGCTTCTGAGGATAGACGTCGGAACAAAGTTCAGCCCGTCTGAATCGTTGACTTTTTTAGTAGGAAATATCTTCGCTGCTATTGAAACTCGGGTATATGCCCTCATTGCATGAAACACGCTTATGGATTCGGCAGGATTTCGTTCGCTAAGAAAAACCTGCCGCCTCACTCGGAGACGCAGGTTTATGAAACAACTGTCCGACGTAAAATTTTCCACCCTCGATCTGGTGCCAGTGCGCGAAAACGGCAGCCCGGCGCAAGCGCTGCGCAATTCGCTGGATCTGGCGCAGCACGTCGAGAAATTCGGCTACACAAGGTTTTGGGTGGCGGAACACCACAACATGGACGGCATCGCCAGCTCGGCGACCTCGGTGCTGCTCGGCTATCTGGCCGGCGGTACGTCGACTATTCGCGTCGGCTCCGGCGGCGTGATGCTGCCCAACCATGCGCCGCTGGTGATCGCCGAGCAGTTCGGCACCCTGGAAAGCCTGTACCCGGGACGGATTGATCTGGGTCTGGGCCGTGCGCCTGGTTCCGATCAGATGACCGCGCGTGCGCTGCGCCGCGAGCGTTCAGGCAGCGCTGATGATTTCCCCGAGGACGTCGCCGAACTGGTGCGCTTCCTCGGCCCGCGCACCCCCGATCAACGGGTGATCGCGATGCCGGGCACGGGCACCAATGTGCCGATCTGGTTGCTCGGTTCCAGCCTGTTCAGTGCACAACTGGCCGGTGAGCGCGGTTTGCCGTACGCCTTCGCCTCGCACTTCGCCCCGCGCTTCATGCACGAGGCGATTCGCGTTTATCGCAATCACTTCAAACCGTCGGCAGTGCTCGACAAGCCGTACGTGATGCTCGGTGTGCCATTGGTGGCCGCGGATACCGATGAGCAGGCGGATTATCTGGCGACGTCGGTGTACCAGCGCATTCTGGCGCTGATGCGCGGGCAGAGCCTGGTGCAGCGTCCGCCGGTGAAAACCATGGATGGCCTGTGGTTGCCGCATGAGCGTGAGGCGGTGGGTGATTTCCTTGGGCTGGCGATGGTGGGTGGCCCGCAGAAGATCCGCGCGAAGCTGGAAGTGCTGATTGAGCAGACGCAGGCGGATGAGCTGATTTTTACCAGCGATTTGTATGAGCATGCTGATCGCGTGCATTCGTACGAACTGCTGGCGCAAGTCATGAAAGGATAACGCGCGGCCCCCTGTAGGAGCTGTCGAGTGAAACGAGGCTGCGATCTTTTGATCTAGGTTTTTAGAGCAAGATCAAAAGATCGCAGCGTGCCGCAGCTCCTACATGGGACACAAAAAAGCCGACGCATTCACGTCGGCTTTTGTATTTCACACGCAATCAACCGCGCTTGTAGACGATTTCCTTGGTACCACCTTCGCAGGTGCCAACAACTTTAGCGCCAGCATCTGCGCCCTTGTCGACAATCTCCAGCGAATACCCGGAAGCACCTTTGGCATCAATCTTCGCCGCGATCTCGCTTTTCAGCTCTTCACATGGCTTACCGGCAGCAAACGCACCACCCGCAAGGCTCAACAAACCTACCGCCAACATAAACTTCTTCATCGGTCGCACTCCCTGGTCGGATTGAAAGAGGCGGGCATCGGGTCATCCACCCGATGCGCTCACCCTATAGCGCTTTGCCATTCCTATGGCACTCGGCCAGCGCGCAAGTTCAGAAGACTAGACCAAACTCAGCTGCTGGCAATCTTGAAGCCGACTTTCAGCGTCACCTGAAAGTGCGCAGCCTTACCGTTTTCGATATGACCACGGGTTTCGGTGACTTCAAACCATTCCAGGTTGCGAATGGTCTTGTTGGCTTCGGCAATTGCGTTGTTGATGGCGTCTTCGATGCTAGTGGTCGACGAACCGACCAGCTCTACTTTCTTGTACGTGTGATGGTCACTCATAACGAACTCCTTGGCGTGTGGGATTGAGACTAGCAGTGAATCTGCACTGTTGATTTCGGCGGCGCTGAGCAGGCGAAGTTCAGATTTTCTGCACTTTCTCGAACCGCCGAAGTCCCAACCAACACACGCCACTCATCACCAATGCAGGAGAGCCATCATGGCCAACACCTCTTTACGTAAAGCCTCGTTGCAAAGCATGGAAGCCGAGATCGAGAGTCTGCTCAAGTCGTTGGAAAGCCTGAAGGACGACGCTTCGGACGAGTCGCGCAAGACCCTCAAGGCGCTGAAAAGCAATGCCGAAAGCGCGCTGAAACACTCGCGCCACCTGCTCAGCGATGCCTATGAAGAAGTCAAAGTGAAAACCCGCGAAACCGGGATCGCCACCCGCGATTACGCGCAGGAACATCCGTGGACGACTGCCGGTGTCGCAGTCGGTGCAATCGGTCTGCTGGCCGCTTACTTGCTGTTCAAGCGCGGCGAGTGATCGCTCTGGCGCAGCTCGTTCTTGAGCCATTGCGCCAGTTGCCGAGCGCGTCCGTCTGCGGCGCGCTTGGGTAGCCACAACGCCAGTTGCGCCGGGGTTTCACTGAAGCCCCACGGCGCAACCAGGCGACCGGCCTTCAAATCTTCCGTCACCAGCGGCTCCGGCGCGATGGCCACGCCGAGACCAGCGACGGCTGCCTCCAGCAAATAATACAAATGCTCAAAACCTTGCCCGAGCTTCAGCGCTTTTGCGTCGAGGTCGCTTTGCTGTGCCCAGCTTGGCCACGCTTGTGGGCGCGAGGTGGTGTGCAGCAGCGGTTCATTGAGCAGGGCCGAGGCTGGCGCGGCTTGCAGGCGCTGATAGCCGCTGAACAATGGGCTCATCACCGGGCCGATGCGTTCTGCGGCTAATTCGTAAACCTGCATATCTGCTGGCCACGGCGGTTCGGCGAACAGCAGCAAAGCATCCAGCCCCGGACGACGTGGATCGAGATCGCCTTCACCCGCCGACAGATGCAGGCGCAAATCCGGCAGATCAGCATTCAATCGCCCCAAGCGCGGAATAAACCAACGCGCCAGCAAGCTTCCAGAACAGCCGAGTACAAACGGCGCATCGGCGGTGCTCTGGGTTAACTCGGCGCAAACACTGCGCAGCCGATCAAAAGCCTCACCACTGGCATCACGCAAACGCATGCCGGCATCTGTGAGTTTCAAGCCGCGACCATCCTTGACGAAAAGGCTGACGCCGAGGTGCTCCTCCAGCACTTTGAGCTGCCGACTGACCGCGCCATGGGTGACGTGCAATTGCTCGGCAGCCTGACTGACGCTGTTCAGACGGGCGGTCGCTTCGAACGCGCGCAGGGCGTTCAGCGGGGGAAGGTCGTGGCTCATGGTATCTGTGAGTTTTCCTGATAGGTTGTGGCGATCTTATCGGTTTTCAGCATAGAAGGTCAGGGGTAGAGTGGTCGTCATTGTCTTATCACCCGAATTCACCTGGAGCGACTCATGACCCAGACTTCGAACACCTCTGATCTGCGTAATGGCCCGGACGATAACGGCCTGTTCGGCGCGTTCGGTGGCCGCTACGTGGCGGAAACCCTGATGCCGTTGATCCTCGATCTGGCCCGCGAATACGAAGCGGCCAAGGAAGATCCGGCATTCAAAGAAGAATTGGCCTACTTCCAGCGTGACTACGTCGGACGTCCGAGCCCCCTGTATTTCGCTGAGCGCCTCACTGAATTCTGCGGCGGCGCGAAGATTTATCTCAAGCGCGAAGAGCTTAACCACACCGGCGCGCACAAGATCAACAACTGCATCGGCCAGATTCTGCTGGCGCGGCGCATGGGCAAGAAACGCATCATCGCGGAGACCGGCGCTGGCATGCACGGCGTGGCCACTGCCACCGTCGCCGCACGTTTCGGTCTCGATTGCGTGATCTACATGGGCACCACTGACATCGAACGTCAGCAGGCCAACGTCTTCCGCATGAAATTGCTGGGCGCTGAAGTGATTCCGGTTGTTGCCGGCACTGGCACCCTGAAAGACGCGATGAACGAAGCCTTGCGTGACTGGGTGACCAACGTCGACAACACCTTCTACCTGATCGGCACCGTGGCCGGCCCGCATCCTTATCCAGCGATGGTTCGCGACTTCCAGGCCGTGATCGGCAAGGAAACCCGCGATCAGTTGCAAGCGCAGGAAGGTCGTCTGCCGGACAGCCTGGTGGCGTGCATCGGTGGCGGTTCCAACGCGATGGGCTTGTTCCACCCGTTCCTCGACGACAAGAGCGTTGAGATCATCGGGGTTGAAGCCGCCGGTTACGGCATCGAAACCGGCAAGCACGCGGCGAGCCTGAATGGCGGCGTTCCGGGTGTGTTGCACGGCAACCGTACTTTCCTGTTGCAGGACGACGATGGCCAGATCATCGACGCCCACTCGATTTCCGCCGGTCTCGACTACCCGGGTATCGGCCCGGAACACGCGTGGTTGCATGACATCGGTCGCGTTCAGTACACCTCGGTGACCGACGACGAAGCGCTGGATGCGTTCCACAAATGCTGCCGACTGGAAGGGATCATTCCTGCACTGGAAAGCGCCCACGCCTTGGCTGAAGTGTTCAAACGCGCACCGAAGCTGCCGAAGGATCACCTGATGGTGGTCAACCTGTCGGGCCGTGGCGACAAAGACATGCAGACCGTCATGCATCACATGGAACAGTCTAAGCAGGAGAAACACTGATGAGCCGCCTGCAAACCCGTTTTGCCGACCTCAAAGAACAGAACCGCGCCGCGCTGGTGACCTTCGTCACCGCCGGTGATCCGGACTACGACACCTCGCTGGCGATTCTCAAAGGTTTGCCGGGTGCCGGCGCCGACGTGATCGAGCTGGGCATGCCGTTCACCGACCCGATGGCCGATGGCCCGGCGATCCAGTTGGCGAACATCCGTGCCTTGGGCGCCAAGCAGAACCTGGTGAAAACCCTGCAAATGGTTCGCGAATTCCGCGAAGGCAACAGCGACACGCCGTTGGTGCTGATGGGTTACTTCAACCCGATCCACATGTATGGCGTTGAGCGCTTCATCGCTGACGCGAAAGAGGCCGGCGTTGACGGTCTGATCGTGGTCGACATGCCGCCTGAGCACAACGCAGAACTCTGCGATCCGGCGCAGGCTGCCGGTCTGGACTTTATCCGTCTGACCACGCCGACCACCGACGATGCGCGTCTGCCGCGAGTGCTCAATGGCAGCTCCGGTTTTGTTTACTACGTGTCGGTGGCCGGTGTGACCGGTGCTGGCGCTGCAACGCTGGAGCACGTCGAAGAGGCGGTGACCCGTCTGCGTCGTCACACCGATCTGCCAATCAGCATCGGTTTCGGCATCCGTACCCCGGAGCAAGCGGCGGCCATCGCGCGTCTGGCTGATGGTGTGGTGGTGGGCTCGGCGCTGATCGATCACATCGCCAACGCGACCACTCCTGCACAAGCCATCGACGGTGTGTTAGGCCTGTGTTCGGCGCTGTCCGAAGGCGTGCGTAAGGCTCGCGTCAGCTGAAGGTAAAGTTCCTGATACAGAGGAATTAGCACCTCAAAGCGCAGACTAATCCAGCAAGACCGAGGGCTTCAGAACATCGTTCTGCAGCCCTTTTTGCTGTTTGTGCCGTGAGGAAAGACCCGATGAAAATGCCGAAACGTCTGATAGCCGGACTGGGCGTACTGATGATCAGTGCAACGCCGCTGCTGGCCAGCGCCGATCAGCGCGACGATCACGACCACGGCGGCCCGTCGCAGGGCCATTACGATAACCACGGTGATGATCATCGCGACGATCATCGTGGCCCGCAGAACGATCACCGTGGCGGCCCGCCACCGCACGACTTTGGCCCGGTGCGCCAGACCATTCGCGACAATCATGGCTACTTTGTACGCGGTGCACCGCCGCCTCCGGGGATTCATCTGGAGCGTGGCCGGCCGTTGCCGCACGGCTATTACGGCGAGCGTCTGGACAGTCGCGCGTTGGGTCGCTTGCCGGTGTATCCGGGCTACGAATGGCGCCGGACTGGCGGCGATATCGTGCTGATCGCGGTGGGCACCGGGATCGTTTACGAAATCCTCGATGGCGTGCTGTATTAATCGTTAGTCAGTCAAAAGATCGCAGCCTGCGGCAGCTCCTACAGGAATATCCACAAATCCCTGTAGGAGCTGCCGCAGGCTGCGATCTTTTGCTTTCAAGGCAATTCAAGTCCACCCGATGCCTTGTGCAATTTGCGCAGATGCGCGCCAATCTGCTTCACATTCTCCTCACTCGCGGCAATCTCGGCAGCGCGCTTCGGCTCCAGCAACTTGCGCACTTCGGCATCCAGATCACCCGACAGCACCAGCAACTTCTTCTGACGCTGGCTGCTTTCATCTTCCAGTCGCTTGAACTCGCTCGGCTGTGGCAACCCATAACCACGACTATCAAGAAGCTCCGCCGGACGGCTGAGGAAACCACTGTTGGCGAGGATTTCCTGCAGCGTCGCGTTGGCCTTGTCCATGCCGCCGTTCTCCAGCTCACGCGCGCCGAGGTAACGCTGCTTGACCTCATCCTGCGCCAGCAACAACTGACGTCGATAACTCGCCTGCTCCAGCAACAACAAGGCGGCGCTGGTGCGCAGATCCGCACGCTCGAACCACTCGCGGCGTTCTTCGGCGGTGAGCGACAGCCATTCCTCAACGGTGGTCTGTTTGATCGGCAGCTGCTTCTTCAACACATCAAACATCGCCTGATAGCGATCGCGGAACGAGTCGAAACGATAACCCAGACGCAGTGCTTCTTTCGGATCATCCAACACGCTGGTATCGGCCAACCCGCGGCCCTTCATCACTTCCAGCAAGCCGTTGGGCATGATGCTGTCGAGTCCAACGAACCGGCTGTTATCACTGCCGCTGCGCAACAGTTTCAAACCTTCCACCGCGCAGTTGTTGGAGAGGAAGAAGTAGTTGCCGTCATAGCTCCAATGCATCTCGGCAGCGTGTTCGACCACGCCTTCGATCTCTTCCCGTGACAGGTTGATCGGCACGGAAGCGAGGCTGCGCAATTCGGTCTTGGTGTATTCGTCGATCACCTGCGCAAGCGGCAGTACGAATAGCCGTGAGGGGTATTTACCGACCAGTCCGTCCCAGCTTGATAACTGCACATCGCCGACAAAGGCGCGGTACGACAGCACCAGATGCTGATCGAGATCGAGTCGGCAATCCGGCCCACGCGGACGGCCCGGCGCGCAGATCACCAGGCGCAACATGCTGTGGCCCCAGCGGCTGACCCAGTTCTGATTGGCTTCTGCGAGCAAGTAATCAACCGCGTAAACCCGCTCCGGATCGACGTGCCCCAGTGGCTGTTTGGCGAAGTCGTTACCGGCGTTCAAAAACGCGAAGGTCTTGCTGCACGTGTCTTTGGCCGGTGGCGCCCAGCCGAAATGTTGCTGGTAATAGCGGTACAGCGCGGGGCGGCGGCAGGCGTAGCTCGGGTCGAGGAGGAAGTACTCCATGTTGACCGCAACGAACTCTTTCGGGCTGGAAATCTCGTACAGATCGGGGCTGCGGGCGATCTGCCGATTGTGCTGCTCACGCTCACCGCGACGGCCGACGTATTGCTGCCAACCCGCCAGGTCAAGCAGGCGCGGATCATCGCTGAGAGTGAAACGACGGCCGTTCTGGCCACGGCATTCATCGGGGATGCCGATCAGCCCGGCGCTGTTGAAGCGGCGGGTGCAACGTTGGATCAGCGTGCGCTCGGCGTCCGGCCACAAGCGGGCGCGGTCATAAATGTGGGTGATTTCGTGCAGCACCGTGGCGAGCAATTCCTGGCGCACAGTGCCGTGGGGGCGATTGGTTTTCTCTTTCGCGGCGCTGCCATCGGTGAGGCCGGCGAGCAGTTTGCGGTTCAGATCGAGTTCGGCAACCAGCGTCGCCTGGCCGTAGGCATTGGCGGGCATGTCGTCGGTCCAGCCGACATCGATGCGCCGATCCAGCCGCTCGATAAAGCTCGGCGGCAGTTTTTGCATCGCCTCATCGATCAGCGCCTGGCTGGCCTGTTGTTGGGCGGGGCTCAGACCGTCGGTCTTGAGCCGCAATTGCAGGCCGGCGTGGGCGCTGTTGCCAAGTAGCAACAACGCGCCGGCCAGCAGCCAGGCGCCGAGTGACTTCACAGTGCGAGGATGGCTTCGGCGAGTACCTGATCACTGGCGTCGCGGGCTTCCGGGACGCGCGTGCGCAATGTGTTGAGGGCGGCTTCAAGGTGCGCGCCACGGATATCACCGTTGGTGGCGACGAAGCTGGCGGCGTCATCGTGCGCTTCGCGGATGATTTTCGAGTCGCGGATCGAGGTGGTGGTGTCGGAGGTGAAATCGATGGTGCGCTGGGAGGCACGAACGATGATGTTACTGGTGGCTACCAGGGTGTGCGCCTGGGCCACGTCGGCCAACAAAAACAGGCCAAGGGCGGCAGCAATCAGCGGGCTACGCATGGAACGACTCCGGAGGGACAGGTTAACTAAGGGCTGGGTTAACTATTGGACGAGAATTGCTTCTGCCAGTTCAAGGTCAGAGACATGAAGTTTCGGCCGTTTTTTACGCAGGTAATTCAGCGCGGATTCCAGCTGCGCCCCGCGCAATTGGCCGTCACTGGCCACGAACGCTGCCGCGTCATCGTGAGCGGCGAACAGCAGTTTACGGTCGAAAGGCGCGGAAGACACCATGCTGGTGGCGTAACCACTGACGACAATGCCTTGGGTCGACGCATTGAAAGCATCATAGGCATCGACCGACGTCGCCCAACAGGCGCTCAGCAATACGGAAGGGATCAGCAGATTTGGAAGAAAACGCATCGGACTCGGTAACTGTTAGCGAGCCGCAAGGCTAGCGCAATGCCCGGGCCAGAGCCAGTCTCGAAACATCGGGACACGGCTGGCGTGTCCCGCAATGCTCGAATCGCTTAGATCGTCAGAATGGCCTGAGCCAGCTCTGCGTCGGTCGCGTTCAGTTGTGGAGCCTGGTGGCGGATGTGATCCAGCGCGCTTTCCAGTTTCACGCCACGGATATCGCCTTGGGTAGCGACGAAGCTGGCCGCGTCATCACGGGCAGCGAGGACGATTTTGTCGTCACGGAACGACGAGGTCACATCGGAAGTGGCGTCGGACGAAGATTTCAGCGCACCGACGACGGCGTCAGTGGTAACGATGAAACTGGTGGCGCTGGCGTTGGCAGCAACGGCCAGAAGGGCAGCAGCGCTGAGCAGGCGGAGACGGGACATGATGTAACTCCTGTGAATAAAACCGTATTGAGAGGTGGCTCGGTATCTGAGGAGTCAGACGCCTGTTGCGCATCATTCGCCACGTTCTGTGTGGATATTAGGCGCAGACGCGTTCGCCAAACCAGCATCCAGACGAAAAACCTGTAGGAGCTGCCGAAGGCTGCGATCTTTTGCTTTGGATTTTCAAGATCAAAAGATCGCAGCCTTCGGCAGCTCCTATAATTGTAATGGTCTGATTTAGAATCATGTGAACTGTACTGGTTTGGGTTTTTCAGGGGCTGAAACGACAAAACCCGTCGTGGTTTCCCACGACGGGTTTCGTTTGTGCAATTCGGGTTGCTGGCGGTGGGTCTAACGACCAGAGCCAGCGACGCTGCTTAGCGCCAGAATGGCTTGCTCAGCTCTTCGTAGCGTTGAGCTTCGCTGATACCGGCGTCTGCCAGCAAACGCGAATCCAGACGGGCCAATTGGTGGCGGCTGGAGATGCGGCGTTGCCACAACATCAGGTTGGCGAGAACGCGCAGAGGCATGGAAGCCTGGTTTTTTGCAGCTTTGTCTTCGAAGAACAGTTCGGAACTGAGTGTACG
The DNA here is from genome assembly GCF_044753305.1 of Pseudomonas sp. NPDC088429. Lineage (NCBI taxonomy): Bacteria > Pseudomonadati > Pseudomonadota > Gammaproteobacteria > Pseudomonadales > Pseudomonadaceae > Pseudomonas > Pseudomonas sp. NPDC088429. Next base: position 29,999 of record NZ_JBIVMX010000052.1, read on the forward strand.
TTCCATGGTTGACATCCTTCCGCTTGTGGCGGGATCAGGTAGTGGTTTGACTGGTGCCCATGATCCTCTCGTTTGCCTAGTCTCTCTAGATACAGTTCAACTGTATTGTGAGTGACCAGTTAACTGTTTATAGGCGGTGTACGGGTCGAAATAGAGCAAACTGTACCTGTCCGCACTTAAGTAGTGCGTTTTTGCTCAATTCGTCAGGAAAGGTAAGCAAATGCTGTAGGAAATGACCAGTACAGCAGTACAGTTTTTGTAAGGCGGGGGACTTGCGAGAGTCCGCTGACACAAACTGTGTTTGCATCAGCGGTTTATCTGTGTGAATTACACCGCGAGCATGCGCCCGGTTTCTTCCAGATTCATGTGCCAGCTCAACGCTTCACGCAGGATGTGCGGGGTGTGACCACCGATCGCACAGGCCGCCGTGAAGTAATCGTTGAGCGCCTGGCGGAAGTCCGGGTGCACACAGTTGTCGATGATGACCCGCGCGCGCTCCCGTGGCGCCAGGCCACGCAGGTCGGCCAGGCCGACTTCGGTCACCAGAATATCGACGTCATGCTCGGTGTGGTCAACGTGGCTGACCATCGGCACCACGCTGGAAATTGCGCCGCCCTTGGCGATCGACTTGGTCACGAACACCGCCAGATGCGCATTGCGCGCGAAGTCGCCCGAACCGCCAATGCCGTTCATCATCCGCGTGCCGCAGACGTGGGTGGAGTTGACGTTGCCGTAGATGTCGAACTCCAGCGCCGTATTGATCCCGATAATGCCCAAGCGGCGCACCACTTCCGGGTGGTTGGAGATCTCCTGCGGACGCAGCACCAATTTGTCCTTGTACTTCTCGAGATTGCCGAACACGTCGCTGTTGCGGCGCTCCGACAAGGTGATCGAGCTGCCCGAAGCAAAGCTCAGCTTGCCGGCGTCGATCAGGTCGAAGGTCGAATCCTGCAACACTTCGGAGTACATGGTCAGGTCTTCGAACGGTGAATCGATCAGGCCACACATCACCGCGTTGGCAATGTTGCCGATCCCGGCCTGCAACGGGCCGAGATTGTTGGTCATGCGCCCGGCGTCGACTTCCTGTTTGAAGAAGGTGATCAGGTGCTCGGCGATGGCGTTGGTATCGACGTCCGGCGTCGACACGGTGGACGGCGAATCCGACTGCTGGGTAATAACGATGGCGACAATCTTCTCCGGCGGGATCGGAATCGCCGTGCTGCCGATGCGGTCGTCGACTTTTACCAGCGGGATCGGCGTGCGCGTCGGGCGGTAGGTCGGGATATAGATGTCATGCAAGCCTTCGAGATTAGCGTTGTGCGCCAGGTTGATTTCGACGATCACCTGTTTGGCGAAAATCGCGAAGCTCGCCGAGTTGCCCACTGAGGTGGTCGGCACGATGTGGCCCTGTTCGGTGATGGCCACGGCTTCGATGACCGCGATGTCCGGCAGCTTCAGTTGCTGATTACGCAGTTGCTCAACGGTTTCCGACAGATGCTGATCGATGAACATCACCTGGCCGGCGTTGATCGCCTTGCGCAAGGTGCTGTCGACCTGGAACGGCATGCGCCGCGACAGTACGCCGGCCTCGGTCAGTTGCTTGTCGAGGTCGTTGCCCAGGCTGGCGCCGGTCATCAGGCTGATCTGCAGCGGCGTGACCTTGGCGCGCTCGGCCAGTGCGTGAGGAACAGCCTTGGCTTCGCCGGCGCGGGTGAAGCCGCTCATGCCAACGGTCATGCCGTCCTCAATCAGAGCGGCTGCGTCGGCGGCGCTCATCACTTTGTCCAACAACGAAGGCAGGCGAATACGGTCACGGTACATGGATTATTATCTCGGGAAGCGAGTAGCAGGATGCGCAGTCTAGTGAATTTGACGGGCGCCTGTCCCGCTACCAAGGTCGCAAACGAGGCGTCTATTCAGCGGGTTTCAAGTAAAACACCGTTACTGGATCTGCAACAACGCGGCAAATTGTCCGACTGTTTGCGCAAACAAAAACGCCCCGACAAGTCGGGGCGTTCGGTGCTGCAGCGGGGAATTATTCGACCGCTTTAACCATGTCTTCGATGACTTTCTTCGCGTCGCCGAACACCATCATGGTCTTGTCCAGATAGAACAGCTCGTTGTCCAGGCCGGCATAGCCACTGGCCATCGAGCGCTTGTTGACGATGATGGTCTTGGCTTTGAACGCTTCGAGAATCGGCATGCCGGCAATCGGCGACTTCGGATCGTTCTTCGCGGCCGGGTTGACCACGTCGTTCGCGCCGAGCACCAGGACCACGTCGGCCTGGCCGAACTCGGAGTTGATGTCTTCCATCTCGAACACCTGGTCGTAAGGCACTTCGGCCTCGGCGAGCAGAACGTTCATGTGCCCCGGCATACGGCCGGCAACCGGGTGGATCGCGTACTTCACGGTCACGCCACGGTGGGTAAGCTTCTCGGTCAGCTCTTTCAGCGCATGTTGTGCACGCGCTACTGCCAAGCCATAACCCGGCACGATGATCACGGTGTCGGCGTTGGTCAGCAGGAAAGTCGCGTCGTCAGCCGAACCGGATTTCACCGGACGGGCTTCTTTCGCACCGGCAGGGCCTGCATCGGCTGTGTTGCCGAAACCGCCGAGCAGTACATTAAAGAAGGAACGGTTCATCGCCTTGCACATGATGTACGAGAGGATCGCACCGCTCGAACCCACCAGCGAGCCGGCAATGATCAGCATCGAGTTGTTCAGTGAGAAGCCGATACCTGCCGCCGCCCAGCCCGAATAGCTGTTGAGCATCGACACCACGACCGGCATGTCTGCACCGCCAATCGGGATGATGATCAGCACGCCCATCACGAACGCCAGCGCCAGCATCAGCGCGAAGGCGGTGAGGTTGCCGGTAAACATGAAGGTCAGGCCGAGTGCCAGTGTAGCCAGACCCAGCACGGCATTCAGCTTGTGCTGACCGGTGAACTGTACCGGTGCGCCTTGGAACAGACGGAACTTGTACTTGCCCGACAGCTTGCCGAACGCAATCACCGAACCGGAGAAGGTGATTGCACCGATCGCCGCGCCGAGGAACAGCTCCAGACGATTGCCCGCCGGGATCGAGTCGCCCAACTGTTTAACGATGCCCAGCGATTGCGGCTCAACCACCGCAGCGATGGCGATGAACACTGCCGCGAGGCCGATCATGCTGTGCATGAAGGCGACCAGTTCCGGCATCTTGGTCATTTCAACGCGCTTGGCCATGATCGAACCGGCCGTGCCGCCGACCAACAGGCCAACGATCACATAACCGATACCGGCAGTGGCCAGCTCAGCGCCCAACTTATAGATGAGGCCGACAGTGGTCAGGATGGCCAACGCCATGCCGAGCATGCCGAACAGGTTGCCGCGCCGCGAAGTAGTCGGGTGCGACAGGCCTTTGAGGGCCTGGATAAAGCAGATCGACGCGATCAGGTAGAGCGTCGTGACGAGATTCATGCTCATTACTTCGGCGCCTCTTCTTTTACTTTCGGGGCTTTCTTCTTGAACATCTCAAGCATGCGGCGGGTGACCAGGAAGCCACCGAAGACATTGACCGCGGCCAGTGCCACGGCGAGGGTGCCCATGGTTTTGCCCAGCGGCGTGACAGTTAATGCCGCCGCGAGCATGGCGCCGACAATCACGATCGCCGAGATGGCGTTGGTCACCGCCATCAACGGCGTGTGCAGCGCAGGTGTAACGTTCCAGACCACGTGGTAACCGACATAAATCGCCAGCACGAAGATGATCAGGTTGTAGATACCGGGGGAGATAAGCTCTTCCATCGTCTGAATCCCTGCTTAGGCGTTTTTTGCGGATGACTTGGCCGTCGCGGCACATCAGGCACGCGGCGACGATGTCGTCTTCGAGGTTGACGTCGAACTGGCCTTCTTTAGTGAAGACCAGCTTGAGGAAGTCCAGCAGGTTGCGTGCGTACAGCGCCGAAGCGTCTGCAGCGACTTCACCGGCCAGATTGGTCGGGCCGCAAATGGTCACGCCATTCTCGACCACGACCTGATCAGCCACGGTCAGCGGGCAGTTGCCACCCTGAGCAGCGGCGAGGTCGATGACCACCGAACCCGGTTTCATCTGCGCCACGGTGTCCGCGCTCAACAGCGTAGGTGCCTTGCGGCCCGGAATCAGCGCGGTGGTGATGACGATGTCAGCTTGCTTGGCGCGCTCGTGCACGGCCTGCGCTTGACGCTGCATCCAGCTCGCCGGCATTGGTCGCGCGTAACCCCCGACACCGACGGCGCATTCGCGCTCTTCATCGGTCTCGTACGGCACGTCGACGAACTTGGCGCCGAGGGATTCGATCTGCTCTTTCACCGCCGGACGCACGTCAGACGCCTCGATCACCGCACCCAGACGTTTCGCCGTGGCGATCGCCTGCAACCCGGCCACACCGGCGCCAAGAATCAGCACGCGCGCCGCTTTCACGGTGCCCGCAGCGGTCATCAGCATTGGCATGAAGCGCGGATAGTGGTGAGCGGCCAGCAACACAGCCTTGTAGCCGGCAATGTTCGCCTGCGACGACAACACATCGAGACTCTGCGCGCGCGAGGTGCGCGGCGCCGCTTCGAGGGCGAACGCGGTAATGCCGCACTCGGCCATCTTCGCGATGGTTTTGTTGTTGAACGGGTTGAGCATGCCGACCAACACCGTACCGCGCTTGATCAGCGTGAGTTCGGCATCGCTTGGCGCGACCACTTTGAGAATCAGCTCGGCGCCAAACGCGTCATTGGCACTGCCAATGGTTGCGCCTGCCGCTTCATAGGCACTGTCGACCACACTGGCTGTAACGC
>NZ_JBIVMX010000052.1:34817-38974 GCF_044753305.1 Pseudomonas sp. NPDC088429
TGGGAGTCGAGAGGAACACCACTGTGCACGTCAAAGCTCCTGCGTGATCTTAGTGAGGAACCCCATGCACTACGGATGGTGCGACTGGGGCGGCCGATCAGCACGATCCCGCCAAATCAGGGCGGGGCGCGGCATTTTGCAGGCGAACTTTATGCCCTTCAAGGGATTATGACGGGTGACGGAAAATTAACTACAAGTCATGCCGTGACCGAATGTCGCACATGCCTGGTCGAATCCCTTACAGGCCGTGCCCTGCAAGGATTCTGGCGCAATATGGAAAAATTTCTCATCGGTGACGTGAATAGGCCGCAATGCGTCGTGAATGGAGGCTCAAAGCCACGTCGGCAGGCGCTTGTAGGACGTCTGTACGACTTTCGGATACAGTCTGTGCATATGCGACAAATAGTTATATCTGTAGGGCTTTGGTTTTTCTGACTACGAGGTCAGCAAACGCTAAAAGCCTTTAGCCTTCAAGGCTGTAGCTCTGTGCCTGATTTACCAGCCAGTCACGAAAAGCCTTCAAAGACGCCGATTCGACCTTTCGTTCGGGAATCATCAAGTAATAGGCCTTGATGCTGGAGAGTGCCTGCGGGTTGGCAATTACCAGGCGTTTCTCCGCCAATTCCCGCTGAATCAGAAACGGTGGAATCAGCGCAATCCCCATGTCGTGCATGGCCGCTTGGGCGAGCATGGAGAATAGCTCGTAGCGCGGACCTGTCATGTCGCGGGGGATGTTCAGCTGTTGCGAGTTGAACCACTGACGCCAGGCATAAGGGCGAGTGGTTTGTTGCAGCAGTGGCAGATCGGCAATCTCATCGGCTGTCAGAAGCGTCTTGTTGCCGAGTAGGGCGGGGCTGCACACCGGCATCGGATTTTCACCCATCAGCCTGTGGGATTCGGTACCCGACCAATCGGCATCGCCGAAATAGATCGCCGCATCGAACTCCGTGTCGGCAAACAGGAAGGGCCGCGTGCGGTTGGTCAGGTTGACCGTGACTTCCGGGTGCTTGAGCTGGAAATCCTTGAGGCGCGGCAGCAGCCATTGCGTACCGAAGGTTGGCACCACCGCCAACTCGATCACATTGGTGCCTTGCTGGCCCATCACCGACAACGTGTCGCGCTCCACTGCATCCAGTTGCGTGGCGACCCGGCGACTGTAGGAAAGTCCCGCTTCGGTCAGCTTCACCCCGCGTCGCGAGCGTCGGAACAGTTCCACACTGAGGAACTCCTCAAGGCTGGCGATTTGTCGGCAAATGGCGCCCTGGGTGAGGGAAAGTTCTTCGGCGGCGCGGGTAAAGCTCTCGTGGCGTGCAGCGGCTTCAAAGCTGATCAGGGCGGTGGTGCTGGGGATCTTCCTGCGCATGTACGTCAACCTCACTAATGCGCCGCATAAAAGGCATTTCGCGACGTTTCGGAGTGAGAAATTAGCACAACAGAATGCGAAATCCTCGTTTGCCGCGACGGCGAACCACGCCTAGGATCAATGCCACGTTAATTCACCCGATTTGCGAGGACACACTCATGGGCGGTAAAGCTAGCTTCAACTGGATCGATCCCCTGCTGCTGGATCAACAGCTCACCGAAGAAGAGCGCATGATCCGCGACACCGCCGAGCAGTTCGCTCAGCAGAAGCTCGCGCCGCGTGTTCTTGAAGCTTTCCGTCATGAGAAGACTGATCCGGCGATTTTCCGCGAAATGGGCGAAGTTGGCCTGTTGGGCGCGACCATCCCTGAGCAATACGGTGGCAGCGGCCTCAACTACGTGAGCTACGGCCTGATTGCTCGCGAAGTGGAGCGCGTCGACTCCGGCTATCGCTCGATGATGAGCGTGCAGTCGTCGCTGGTGATGGTGCCGATTAACGAATTCGGCACCGAAGCACAGAAACAGAAATACCTGCCGAAACTGGCTTCCGGCGAGTGGATCGGCTGCTTCGGCTTGACCGAGCCAAACCACGGTTCCGACCCGGGCGCGATGATTACCCGGGCCCGCAAAGTCGACGGCGGATACAGCCTGACCGGCGCGAAGATGTGGATCACTAACAGCCCGATCGCCGACGTGTTCGTGGTCTGGGGTAAGGACGATGCCGGCGACATTCGTGGCTTCGTCCTGGAGAAGGGCTGGAAAGGCCTGAGCGCTCCGGCGATTCACGGCAAGGTCGGCCTGCGTGCGTCGATCACCGGCGAGATCGTCATGGACAACGTGTTTGTACCGGAAGAGAACATCTTCCCGGACGTGCGCGGTCTGAAAGGCCCGTTCACTTGCCTCAACTCTGCGCGCTACGGCATCTCCTGGGGCGCACTGGGCGCTGCCGAGTTCTGCTGGCACACCGCTCGCCAGTACACGCTGGATCGTCAACAGTTCGGTCGCCCATTGGCCGCTACTCAGTTGATCCAAAAGAAACTGGCCGACATGCAGACCGAGATCACGTTGGCCCTGCAAGGCTGCCTGCGTCTGGGTCGTATGAAAGATGAAGGTACTGCGGCGGTCGAAATCACTTCGATCATGAAGCGCAACTCCTGCGGCAAGTCGCTAGACATCGCCCGTATGGCGCGCGACATGTTGGGCGGCAACGGTATCTCCGACGAATTCGGCGTGGCCCGTCACCTGGTCAACCTGGAAGTGGTGAATACCTATGAAGGTACTCATGACGTTCACGCGCTGATTTTGGGTCGTGCGCAAACCGGCCTGCAGGCGTTCTATTAATAGGAGAGTGACCATGGGCGCGCTGTCGCATCTGCGGGTACTGGATTTATCGCGAGTGTTGGCCGGGCCGTGGGCCGGGCAGATCCTCGCCGACCTTGGCGCCGAAGTGATCAAGGTTGAGCGCCCGGGTAATGGTGACGACACGCGCGCCTGGGGGCCGCCCTTCCTTAAAGACGCTTATGGCGAGAACACCTCGGAAGCGGCTTATTACCTGTCGGCCAACCGCAACAAGCAATCGGTGACTATCGACTTCACGCGTCCTGAGGGGCAGAAGCTGGTGCGCGAGCTGGCGGCGAAGTCGGACATCCTTATCGAGAATTTCAAGGTCGGTGGTCTGGCGGCGTATGGGCTGGACTATGAATCGCTGAAGGCGATCAATCCGAACCTGATCTATTGCTCGATCACCGGGTTCGGCCAGACCGGGCCGTATGCTAAGCGCGCTGGCTATGACTTCATGATTCAGGGGCTGGGTGGGCTGATGAGCCTGACTGGTCGTCCCGAGGGTGATGAGGGTGCCGGGCCGGTAAAGGTCGGTGTGGCGTTGACGGATATTCTTACCGGTCTGTATTCGACGGTGGCGATTCTTGCGGCGTTGGCACATCGCGATCACGATGGGGGCGGCCAACACATCGATATGGCGTTGCTGGATGTGCAGGTTGCGTGTCTGGCCAACCAGGCGATGAATTATCTGACCACGGGCAATGCGCCTAAGCGTCTGGGCAATGCGCATCCGAACATCGTGCCTTATCAGGACTTTCCTACGGCCGACGGCGATTTCATTCTTACCGTGGGTAACGACGGGCAGTTCCGCAAGTTTGCCGAAGTGGCGGGGCAGCCACAGTGGGCTGACGATCCGCGCTTCGCTACTAATAAGCTGCGGGTGGCGAACCGGGCGGTGTTGATTCCGTTGATTCGCCAGGCGACGGTGTTCAAGACGACTGCCGAGTGGGTTGCCGAGCTGGAGCAGGCGGGCGTGCCTTGTGGGCCGATCAATGATCTGTCGCAGGTGTTCGAGGATCCGCAGGTGAAGGCGCGTGGTCTGGCGATAGAGCTGCCGCACGCACTGGCGGGAATGGTGCCGCAAGTGGCCAGCCCTATCCGCATGTCGCAGACACCGGTTGAGTATCGGCGCGCCCCTCCATTATTGGGTGAGCATACGCTGGAGGTTCTTCAAGGTGTGCTGGGCTTGGGCGCGGGTGCGGTGGCTGAGCTGAAGGCGGCTGGGGTGCTCTAAAGATTCCTTCTATATAGAAGGGATCACGTTTGCTTCCTTTATATAGGTGCATTTGGTCGTTATTTAGCCAATCTGCAAGTTATTGAAAGAAAAGCGAAATTAACGGTTGACGGCAAATTCCAGAGGTCTATAATTCGCCCCACTTCCGGCGCAGTCGAAACGGAAAACTCCTTGAGATTCAATGAGTTATGTAGGTTTCGACAGCAAGTGCTTCATTTCA
>NZ_JBIVMX010000053.1:0-835 GCF_044753305.1 Pseudomonas sp. NPDC088429
AACGGGCCGGCAACTCGCTGGAATTCATCGAGAGCGTAAATATCGACCTGTTCCCGGACGAGGTCTACGTGTTCACGCCGAAAGGCCGGATCATGGAGCTGCCGAAAGGCTCCACGGCGGTCGACTTTGCTTACGCGGTACACACCGACGTCGGCAACAGCTGCATCGCCTGCCGGATCAACCGTCGTCTCGCACCGCTGTCCGAACCGCTGCAAAGCGGCTCCACGGTCGAGATCGTCAGCGCACCCGGCGCCCGTCCAAATCCGGCGTGGCTGAATTTCGTGGTGACCGGCAAGGCCCGCACGCACATCCGCCATGCGCTGAAACTGCAGCGCCGTTCCGAGTCCATCAGCCTCGGCGAACGCCTGCTGAACAAGGTGCTCAACGGTTTCGACAGTTCGCTGGAGAAAGTCCAGGCCGAACGCGTCAAAGCGATGCTCACCGAGTACCGCCTCGAACTGATCGAAGATTTGCTTGAAGACATTGGCCTGGGCAACCGCATGGCCTACGTCGTCGCCCGCCGACTGCTCGGCGAAGGCGAACAGTTGCCAAGCCCGGAAGGCCCGCTGGCGATTCGCGGCACCGAAGGTCTGGTACTGAGCTACGCCAAGTGCTGCACGCCGATCCCGGGCGACCCGATTGTCGGGCACCTGTCGGCGGGCAAAGGCATGGTCGTGCACCTCGACAACTGCCGCAACATCAGCGAAATCCGGCACAACCCGGAAAAATGCATCCAGCTCTCGTGGGCCAAGGATGTCACCGGCGAATTCAACGTCGAACTGCGCGTCGAGCTGGAACACCAGCGCGGCCTGATCGCTCTGCTGGCCAGTAGCGT
>NZ_JBIVMX010000053.1:845-17329 GCF_044753305.1 Pseudomonas sp. NPDC088429
CAGCATGGACGAACGCGATGGTCGCATCAGCGTTGTCCAGTTGGTGGTCAGCGTCCACGACCGAGTGCACCTGGCCCGCGTGATCAAGAAACTGCGCGCCTTGACCGGGGTGATCCGCATCACCCGCATGCGTGCATAACGCAACCCTAACAAGGAGTCCTACATGACCAAGACTGTTATCACCAGCGACAAGGCCCCGGCCGCCATCGGTACTTACTCCCAGGCGATCAAGGCCGGCAACACTGTTTACATGTCGGGTCAGATTCCTCTGGACCCAAAAACCATGGAACTGGTTGAAGGCTTCGAAGCCCAGACCATCCAGGTGTTCGAGAACCTCAAAGCCGTGGCCGAAGCCGCTGGTGGTTCGTTCAAGGACATCGTCAAACTGAACATCTTCCTCACCGACCTGAGCCACTTCGCCAAGGTTAACGAGATCATGGGCAAATACTTCGACCAGCCGTACCCGGCCCGCGCCGCCATTGGCGTTGCTGCCCTGCCAAAGGGTTCGCAGGTTGAAATGGATGCCATTCTGGTCATCGAGTGATGCGCACGGCGCGGCCTTCAAACGCCGCGCCGACTGCTCTGCAAGAAAAGGTTTTGAAAGGATTCCACCATGCGCAAAGCGCTAGCTCTTCCGCTGCTCGCCCTCCTCCTCGGCGGCTGCGCCAGCAACCCTGCCGACCGTGACATCAGCGGCACCTGGATCAATCAGGTGGCGATCAATGCTGCAGCCAAGGGCGGCCCCCTGCGCGAAGCACTTCAGGCTTACGGCCCGAACCTTGAGTGGGACGTCAACACCAAGGCCAGTCAGGCCCGCTACACCAATGGTTTTGAGAACGTCGAAGGACGGCTGCTGGGCGAAGAGTCCGGCACCTGGAAAGTCGACTTCTACGGCAGCTCCGCCAGCGCGTTGAAACGCGACGGCAGCCAACTGCAACAGGCCGCCGGCGATAACGAACCCGAGCAACTGTTCGATCGCGCACCGATTCCGGTACCGGAAGGCGCGCCGATCGGTGCGAGTTTCGAGCGTGCGCTGTATTCCGCCTACATGGGCGGCAGCTGGAAAATCACCAGCGGTGAAGGCGAAGGCGCCACCGTGCAGTTCCAGGCCGATGGCCAGGTGTCCGGTTTGCCGGGTGCCGATCGATATGCGCTGTGCCTGGCGGGCGATTGCGCGTCGATGAGCAACGGCAACGACAGCATGTGGCTGCAGCAGAACGGTCAGGGCAATAACTGGATCTTTGTGCGCAAGGGCAAAGAGCTGGAAATCCTGCAAGCGGTGAACTCCGCGCTGGCGGATGAACAGCCGCAGTTCACACCGGGTGCTCGCAAGTGGTTGCTCGAGAAACAGTAAACCGCTGAAAAGATCGCAGCCTTCGGCAGCTCCTACAGGAAACGTATTCCAATGTAGGAGCTGCCGAAGGCTGCGATCTTTTGCTTTTAGCGACCTTCGAGGATCGCGGCGTAGCCTTCGCGGTAGCTTGGGTATGTTGGCGTCCAGCCGAGGGCCTTTGCCCGGGCATTGCTGCAGCGCTTGCTGCCAGTACGCCGCACACTCGCCTCATCTGCCCACTCGGTTACGCCCAGATACTCGCGCAACCAGTCGACCACTTCGGCCAACGGTGCCGGTGCATCGTCGACGCCGATGTAGATGCTTTCCAGCGCAGTCCCCTGTCGATCCGCCTCGAGCAAAAACTTCAGCAGACCCGCCGCGTCGTCCGCGTGAATGCGATTGCCATACAGCGGTGGCTCGACGGCGACGCGATAACCCTCGCGAACTTGCGTCAGCAGACGCTCGCGGCCAGGGCCGTAAATACCGGTCAGGCGCAGGATGCTCGCCGGGATACCGCTTTTGAGCGCGACTTGCTCAGCCTCAAGCATCAACCGTCCGGAGAAACCGCTGGCCACTGTCGCCGAGGTTTCGTCCACCCACTCGCCATCCATCTGCCCATAAACACTGCTGCTGGATACAAACAACAGCCGCTCCGGCACCTGGCCATAGTCATCCAGCCAGCTCAACACATTCTGCAAACCCTGCACATAAGCCGCGCGGTACCCGGCTTCATCGTGATTGGTCGCAGCAGCGCAATACACCAGGTAATCCACCGCACCGATCGGCCAAGTGTCCGGGCAATCTTCATTAAAGAGATCCCCGGCAACACCAATGACACCCTCAGGCAAACGTGACACATCGCGGCGCAAGCCATGGACTTCCCAGCCAGCGGCCAGCAATTGCGTGGCCAGACGACTACCAATATCGCCACAACCGGCAATCAGAACAGAAGGCGCAGACATCAGAAAACTCCCATCGGAAAGCGACAGACTAGGCCCGGCGAGTGACGAGCGGCTAGCAATCAAGGAAAAAAAGATACTCTATTACTTTTGTTAACAAGAATTACTTGCAATAATGCCTGCCACTTTTGTTCTCGGCCTCACGAGGCCTGGAAGAGCATCATCGTTTTTCTATCTCAGGTCCGGCCAGCATGACACGTAATCAAATCCCCGCTTCGCCAACCCAACGACCTCGCGCCTGGAGCGCAGTGGCGGCTCTGCTGCTCAGCCTGATGCTGGCACCGACCGCCGCCTTCGCTGACGCGCAAGCGCCAGCCGCACCGGCCGCGACCGAACAGCACGCTCCTGCTGCTGACGCGCCTGCCACCGCCCCGGCTGCCGCACCGACTGCAACCGATCCAGTGCAAGCGGTAGACGCTGCCGACGTTCCTGAAGTTCTCGAAGCCGACAACACGCTTGGCATGGCCCACGACCTGTCGCCGTGGGGCATGTACCAGAACGCTGACATCATCGTCAAAATCGTGATGATCGGTCTGGCCATCGCGTCCATCATCACCTGGACCATCTGGATCGCCAAAGGCTTTGAGCTGATGGGCGCCAAGCGTCGTCTGCGTGGCGAAATCGCCGCCCTGAAGAAAGCCACCACCCTTAAAGAAGCCAGCGCCACTGCCGGCAAGGAAGGCACCCTCGCCAACCTGCTGGTGCACGACGCACTGGAAGAGATGCGCCTGTCGGTCAACAGCCGCGAGAAAGAAGGCATCAAGGAACGCGTCAGCTTCCGTCTTGAGCGCCTGGTTGCGGCCTGCGGTCGTAACATGAGCAGCGGCACCGGCGTCCTCGCCACCATCGGTTCCACCGCACCGTTTGTCGGCCTGTTCGGTACCGTGTGGGGCATCATGAACTCCTTCATCGGCATCGCCAAAACCCAGACCACCAACCTCGCCGTTGTGGCGCCGGGTATTGCTGAAGCCCTGCTGGCCACCGCACTGGGTCTGGTTGCAGCGATTCCAGCGGTTGTGATCTACAACGTCTTCGCCCGCTCTATCGCCGGTTACAAGGCGCAGGTTTCCGATGCTTCGGCAGAAGTCCTGTTGCTGGTCAGCCGCGACCTCGACCACCAGCCTGAGCGCAGCTCGCAGCCGCACATGGTTAAAGTGGGGTAATCGGCCATGGGCCTGCATTTGAAAGAAGGCGCAGACGACGATCTGGCCGAGAACCACGAAATCAACGTCACGCCGTTTATCGACGTGATGCTGGTGCTGTTGATCATCTTCATGGTGGCTGCTCCGTTGGCCACTGTGGACATCAAAGTCGACCTGCCTGCCTCGACCGCCAAACCGGCGCCGCGGCCAGAGAAACCGGTGTTCCTCAGCGTAAAAGCTGATCAGCGCCTGTTCCTCGGCGAAGACGAAGTGAAGCCCGAAGCACTGGGCGCCACCCTCGACGCCAGAACCAAGGGCAAGAAAGACACCACCATCTTCTTCCAGGCTGACAAAGGCGTGGATTACGGCGACCTGATGAGCGTGATGGATAACCTGCGTTCCGCCGGTTACCTGAAGGTCGGCCTGGTAGGACTTGAGACGGCAGCCAAGAAATGATCACGACGCGCCATAAGCTGACGCGTTACAGCGGTAGCCTGGCCGTGGTGCTGGGCGTTCATGCGCTGGCCATCGCGCTGGCGCTGAACTGGACTGCCCGCCCGCCCATCGAATTGCCGCCGCAGGCAATGATGGTCGAGCTGGCCCCGGTTCCGGCCCCGCCACCGCCTGCTCCGCCGAAAGTCGTCACACCGCCGCAGCCACCGGCTCCGGTTGAAGAGTTGCCGATTCCGAAACTGGCCGAAGCCCCGAAAGCTGAAATCGCGGTGCAGAAACCCAAACCGAAGCCCAAGCCTAAACCGCCGAAGCCGGTCGAGAAGAAGCTGCCCGATCCGCCGAAGGAAAAACCTTCCGAGGAAAAACCGGCCGACACCCAGCCGACTCAGGCACCAACGGAGAAATCCGCCCAGCCTGCACCAGGCCCGTCGCCGGCCCAAATGGCTGCCAAAGCCAGCTGGCAAGGCACCCTGCTCGCGCATTTGGCCAAGTACAAAAAGTACCCGGCCAGTGCTCAGGCACGCGGCAAGGAAGGTTTGAACCGTCTGCGTTTCGTGGTGGATGCCGAAGGTAACGTGCTGTCATTCGAACTGGTGGGCCGCTCTGGCAACGCTGATCTTGACCGGGCTACCCTGGAAATGATTCGCCGCGCACAACCGCTGCCCAAGCCACCGGCTGACATGCTGAACAACGGCTCGATTGAAATTGTTGCACCGTTTGTTTACTCCCTCGAACGCCGCCGTTAAGTAGCAAGATCAAAAGATCGCAGCCTTGGGCAGCTCCTACATTGGAATGCATTTCCCTGTAGGAGCTGCCGAAGGCTGCGATCTTTTGCTTTTTGCAGTAGTCGCATTGGGCCCTCAGTCTGATAACGTGCGTCTATCGATTGCAGCCGGTATGCTTGGCCCGCATCTTCATGGACGCTTTGCTATGACCCTCACAGAATTACGCTACATCGTTACCCTCGCCCAAGAGCAGCATTTCGGCCACGCGGCCGAGAAATGCCACGTCAGCCAGCCGACCCTGTCGGTGGGCGTGAAGAAACTTGAAGACGAACTCGGTGTGCTGATTTTCGAGCGCAGCAAGAGCGCCGTGCGCGTAACCCCGGTCGGCGAAGGCATCGTCGCCCAGGCGCAGAAAGTTCTTGAGCAAGCCCAAGGCATCCGCGAACTGGCCCAGGCCGGCAAGAATCAGCTGACCGCACCGCTGAAAGTCGGCGCGATCTACACCGTTGGCCCGTACCTGTTCCCGCACCTGATTCCACAACTGCACCGGGTCGCCCCGCAGATGCCGTTGTACATCGAAGAAAACTTCACCCACGTGCTGCGCGACAAACTGCGCAACGGCGAACTCGACGCGATCATCATCGCCCTGCCGTTCAACGAAGCTGACGTGCTGACCCTGCCGCTGTACGACGAGCCGTTCTACGTGCTCATGCCGGCCCAGCACCCGTGGACGAAAAAAGAAACCATCGACGCCGGCCTGCTCAACGACAAGAGCCTGCTGCTGCTCGGCGAAGGTCACTGCTTCCGCGATCAGGTGCTCGAAGCCTGCCCGACCCTGACCAAGGGCGGCGACGGCGCCAAGCACACCACGGTCGAATCCAGTTCGCTGGAAACCATTCGCCACATGGTCGCGTCCGGTCTGGGCATCTCGATCCTGCCGTTGTCCGCCGTCGACAGCCATCACTACGCCCCCGGCGTGATCGCAGTGCGTCCGCTGTCGCCACCGGTGCCGTTCCGCACCGTGGCCATCGCCTGGCGTGCGAGTTTCCCACGGCCGAAAGCCATCGAAATCCTCGCCGACTCCATTCGCCTGTGCTCGGTGGCCAAGCCAGCGACACCGGTTACGGCCGGTTAAGCGAGCGTCATGACTGAGCTGTCGCAAGTGTCGGTGACGGCACTCAAGGGTGTCGGTGAAGCCATGGCCGAGAAATTGGCCAAGGTCGGTCTGGAAAATCTCCAGGACGTACTGTTTCATCTACCGCTGCGTTATCAGGATCGTACCCGCGTGGTGCCAATCGGCCATTTGCGACCGGGTCAGGACGCCGTGGTCGAAGGCACCGTCAGCGGCGCCGACGTGGTCATGGGCCGCCGTCGCAGCCTCGTCGTGCGCATGCAGGACGGCACCGGCGGCTTGAGCCTGCGCTTCTACCATTTCAGCAACGCGCAGAAAGAAGGCCTCAAACGCGGCACGCGGATTCGCTGCTACGGCGAAGCCCGGCCCGGCGCCTCAGGTCTGGAAATCTACCACCCGGAATATCGCGCCATCACCGGCGACGAACCGCCGCCAGTGGATGAAACCCTGACCCCGGTTTATCCGCTGACCGAAGGCCTGACCCAAGCGCGTCTGCGTCAACTGTGCATGCAGACGCTGACCATGCTCAAGCCCGACACCCTGCCCGACTGGCTGCCGACCGAACTGGCGCGCGACTATCAACTCGCGCCGCTGGCCGATGCGATCCGCTACCTGCACAACCCGCCCGCCGATGCCGACGTCGACGAACTCGCCCTCGGTCATCACTGGGCGCAGCATCGTCTGGCCTTCGAAGAGCTGCTGACGCATCAACTGTCGCAACAACGTCTGCGCGAAAGCATGCGCTCGTTGCGCGCGCCGGCGATGCCGAAAGCGAAAAAGCTGCCGCCGAAATATCTGGCGAATCTTGGCTTCAACCCGACCGGCGCCCAACAGCGCGTCGGCAACGAAATCGCCTACGACCTCAGTCAGCACGAACCGATGCTGCGGCTGATTCAGGGTGACGTCGGCGCGGGTAAAACCGTGGTCGCCGCCCTAGCTGCGTTGCAAGCGCTGGAGGCCGGTTATCAAGTCGCGCTGATGGCGCCGACCGAGATTCTCGCCGAACAACACTTCATCACCTTCAAACGCTGGCTAGAACCGCTGGGCATTGAAGTGGCGTGGCTGGCCGGCAAGCTCAAGGGCAAGAACCGCGTCGCCGCGCTGGAACAGATCGCTAGTGGCACACCGATGGTGGTCGGCACCCACGCGCTGTTTCAGGACGAAGTGAAGTTCAAAAACCTCGCGCTGGTGATCATCGACGAACAGCATCGTTTCGGCGTGCAACAACGTCTGGCGCTGCGGCAGAAAGGCGTCGGCGGGCGCATGTGTCCGCATCAACTGATCATGACCGCGACGCCGATTCCACGGACGCTGGCGATGAGCGCTTACGCCGACCTCGACACCTCGATCCTCGACGAGTTGCCGCCGGGTCGAACCCCGGTCAACACCGTGCTGGTTACCGACACCCGCCGCGTCGAAGTCATCGAGCGCGTGCGCGGTGCCTGCGCCGAGGGCCGTCAGGCCTATTGGGTGTGCACGCTGATCGAAGAGTCGGAAGAGCTGACCTGTCAGGCCGCCGAAACCACTTTTGAAGATCTCACCCTCGCCCTCGGCGAGTTGAAAGTCGGGCTGATTCACGGGCGCATGAAACCCGTCGAGAAGGCCGCCGTCATGGCCGAGTTCAAGGCCGGTAACCTGCAACTGCTGGTCGCGACCACGGTGATCGAAGTCGGTGTAGACGTACCCAACGCCAGCCTGATGATCATCGAAAACCCCGAGCGTCTCGGCCTCGCGCAATTGCACCAGTTACGCGGCCGTGTCGGTCGGGGCAGCGCCGCCAGCCATTGCGTGCTGCTTTACCATCCGCCGCTGTCGCAGATCGGTCGCCAGCGTCTGGGGATCATGCGTGAGACCAACGACGGTTTCGTCATCGCCGAAAAAGACCTCGAACTGCGCGGCCCCGGTGAAATGCTTGGCACCCGCCAGACCGGATTGCTGCAATTCAAGGTCGCGGATCTGATGCGCGACGCCGACTTGTTACCCGCCGTTCGTGACGCTGCGCAAGCGCTGCTGGAACGCTGGCCGACCCACGTCAGCCCGTTGCTTGACCGCTGGTTGCGCCACGGGCAGCAATACGGCCAAGTGTGAGCACCGTCGCAGTTTCTGACAGCTCGTTCTGACCAAGCTGGTTATACTCCTGCCATTGTTTCAAAAACGGATACAGACCATGACCGAAGCCGCTCTCGCCCCCGAATCCCCGCACGCGCCGTCTGTCATTCGGCTGCTGCTGGACAAGCTCGGGATCGCCTACGAAGAAGTGCTCGACCACCACGGCCTCAATGCCTCGCGCAAGGTACAAGCCGTGTTGCTGGACGACGCTGTCGGCGCGCTGATGGTGCTGTTTCCGCAGAGCCAGTTGCTCGACCTCAATCGCCTCGCCGAACTGACGGGCCGTCGCCTGACCGCAGTGTCGACCGAGCGTCTGCAAAAGATGCTCGGCAAACACAGCCTGAGCCTGCTGCCAGGCCTGCCGGCACTGACCAGTTCGCCGTGCCTCTACGAAGAAAGCCTGCTGCGCGAGCCAAAGCTGCTGATCAATTCCGGCGAGCCGGGCGTGTTGCTGGAAATCACCAGCGAAGCCTTCAAAAGCATGCTGACCAAGGCCAGCGCCGCCAACTTCGGCGAAGCGCTGAACAGCATCCGCCCGAACCTCGACCGCCCGGACGATGACCGCGAGGAAATCACCCAGGCCGTGCAAGCGTTTACCGCACGGCGCATTCAGCAGCGCCTGGAAGCGACCATCGAGATTCCGCCGCTGGCCGAAACCGCGCAAAAAATCATCAAGCTGCGCGTCGACCCGAACGCGACCATCGACGACATCACCGGCGTCGTTGAAACCGACCCGGCGCTGGCCGCACAAGTGGTGAGCTGGGCGGCGTCGCCGTACTACGCCTCGCCGGGCAAAATTCGCTCGGTAGAAGACGCGATCGTCCGCGTGCTCGGTTTCGATCTGGTGATCAACCTCGCGCTAGGCCTGGCCCTCGGCAAGACCCTGAGCCTGCCAAAAGACCATCCGCAACACTCGACGCCGTACTGGCAGCAATCGATCTACACCGCCGCCGTCATCGAAGGCCTGACCCGCGCCATGCCGCGCGCCCAGCGCCCGGAAGCAGGCCTGACCTACCTCGCCGGTCTGCTGCACAACTTCGGGTACCTGCTGCTGGCCCACGTCTTTCCGCCGCACTTCTCGCTGATCTGCCGCCACCTGGAGGTCAACCCGCACCTGTGCCACAGCTACATCGAGCAACACCTGCTCGGTATCAGCCGTGAACAGATCGGCTCGTGGCTGATGCGCTACTGGGACATGCCGGACGAACTGGCCACCGCACTGCGCTTCCAGCACGATCCAACCTACGACGGCGCCTACGCCGAATACCCGAACCTTGTCTGCCTGGCGGTGCGCCTACTGCGTGGACGCGGGATTGGCTCGGGCCCGGATGAAGACATCCCCGACGCCCTGCTCGAACGCGTCGGCCTGACCCGCGAAAAAGCCAACGACGTCGTCAGCAAAGTCCTCGAAGCCGAAGTCCTGCTGCGCGAACTGGCTTCGCAATTCAGCCAGGGCTAAAACAAAACAGGCCCGCTCCCCCAAGGATTTACACAATCCCCCTGTGGGAGCGAGCCTGCTCGCGAAAAACCCAACTCAATCTAGCTGATTCACACAAAACCCTGTGGTGAGGGGATTTATCCCCGACCGGCTGCGAAGCAGTCGCAAACCCAGCCACAAGGTGTGTCAGTCAAACCGAGGTCTCAGGATTCGGGGCCGCTTCGCAGCCCATCGGGGATAAATCCCCTCGCCACAAAAGCCCTTCTACTCAAGCCCTCTACTCAGGTCTTCTACTCAGACTATCGACTCAGGCCCTTCTACTTCAGCTTCTAGCCCTCAGGCTTTCGGCTTAGCCTTCCTCGGCTTCAAATACTTCATCAACCCCTGAAACCACATCACCAGCGCCGGATTGCCCTTCAGCTGAATCGACTTGTCCTGAATCCCCTGCATAAACGCCAGTTGCTTGTTCTTCGCCTGCATCGTCGCAAAGCCATAACCCGCATCTTTAAACGCAATCGCAAACGCCGGCTCCGCCACCACGCCAGACTTACTGGTAACGCGCTGATCCTTGACCACGAAATGCCGCGCCACTTTCCCATCCAGCGTCTGCAACTGAAACACCAGATCCTTGTCACCCAACTGCTGCTGGAACGCAGGATTTGTCCGACTGGCCTTACCCATCAACAGACCCAGCATCCACAGAAGAAAACGAAATTTCATGCGCACAGCCTCAAAAGGAAAATGAACGGCCGGGGCAGTGTAAGGGATTCGGACGATAACGCCAGTATCTGACGCTGTTGGAAGATGATGCAGACCATTTCCCGCACGATGACCACCAAGTCACGATTACCAACTCCGCCAATGATCGTTCCAATGCTCCGCGTGGGAATGCCTCACGAGACGCTCCGCGTCTCACCCTTCACCTTTCCTACACCTGTTGAAACACAACCCTGTAGGAGCTGCCGAAGGCTGCGATCTTTTGATCTTCCCCCCTGCAACTCCTTAGGAAATTTCCCGCAAAGCGCGGCGGCATGCGTGAACTAGGCGAGTTGAAGGTTCATCGATACGCTCAGTAAGTCACCGAAAAATCGGTGACTCGGACGTGCAAGTCCGGTTCAGGTGCACAATCACTGATGGCATTCCGCCGAGCGTTTTCCTATGCTCGCGGATCGTTATGGCGGCTGTGCGTCGGAGGCCTTCGGGTCTGCCGGGTTCCTGAACCGGTCTTGCACACCAACGCACAGCTGCCACCTATTCGAAGTGCAAAGCGATTGGTGTCGGCCTCACAACTTCAGGAAGCTGCACCATGATCAAACCAACACCCAATCCCCCCGAAACCCCAGATATATCGCCCTACGAATCTCTGGAATCCAAGAAATTCCATGAAGCCGCCGTACGCGCCCTCGACCACCATTTCAAAGCGCCCGTCGAACCACATCCCAAACGCGAAACCGGACTCTTCAGCCTCTCCCCCGGCACCGACGCCGAAGCCCTCATGGCCAACGCCTCCGAAGACCTCCTGTCCATCAGCGTCATCGCCTGCGATTTGGCCGACGATCTCCACGGCTCACGCCGCTCGGTAGCACTGGCCTTGAGCAGAATGGCGGATGGTGTGCGATTGATGGTGGAAGGGATGCTCGACCAGATTGAAGTGCGGAGAATGGCGGCTAAGCCGTAGCGAGATAGGTGAATGAAAAAAGGGGACGTTAAGTCCCCCTTTTTGAATATTCCATGCTTCACCACTGGCAACCTATTTCAGGTTTCGAATCCACGTTGTAATCGTTTTCAAACGAATACTTCTTTGCGGATTTGTAATTCGTATACGACATCGCATCAACCCGGCCCCCCTGAGTGACCATCTGATACTCACCTGTCAGCGCGCCTTCAACTACTTCAACCCAAGTTGTCGTGTACTGGTAGGGCCGGCCATACACGAGCTCTTCTTGCTCAGTACCGCGATGAACTAGCCCCATAGCCTTTTTCGACTTGCTGTACTTGACGCTAGCACCGCGCCATTTGGCGACAGAGTCGTAGTAGGTTCGGAATTCAAAATTTATGGGTTTGCCTTCGTAGGAGCAGAAGCAAAAACCTCGGTCGTGACCTCGCTATGAGCCGCCAGAGGAACGAAAGCGAACAACGCGGAAAAAAATACAGACGAAAATTTCAAACCGAACATTCCTTTAGCGGTTTCAGGGGTATCAGCAAACGATTCGGGCCTGTTATGCACCAGGCTCAAGCGCGCCGCACGTCAGCTCTTTGATTTGCTCATTCTGAATCGGTATCACACATGCGAGGCGCTTCTCTCCGAGCCCGCGAAGCTCAGTCAAATTCAGCGTCACGTGCAACCCATCCTCGACAAACACATGATCCTCAAACCCGGCATCGGCATAATCCGTCCAAAATGCCTTGCCCTCGAAACTGCAAAACCGCTTGGAGGACAGCACCCTCCAACCGCCGTTGGGCGCCAGTCTGAACCGTCAGGCATGGGCTGCCAAAGGTGCTGACATAACGTGCCACGACATCGCCGAAGCGTTGGGAGCCGGACAGGTACACCTTGTTGAGATCAACCACATTACCCGGCTCATCAGCGACGATCGTGTCCAGATAAGCCGCACGCTCCAGACTCATTCTGGCCACGCAGTTGTTGATCGTCGTGACATGCGCTGCCACCCCAGGCTCGATTTCCGTGGCTTGAAGCGGGCATGTGGTGTCGCGTACCTTGATCCAGGCGCGCTGGGATTCTCTGGCCATGGCGACCAGCACCTTACCCTGCTCAGGGTCGCGCCGTTGTTGAGCCTCAAACCGTCCCAGCAGTTTCTTGTAGCTGGCATTGAGTTGCGTGTCGGCTTCTTTGCGCGCTGCCTCCACACACCGATCAAC
This sequence comes from Pseudomonas sp. NPDC088429, assembly GCF_044753305.1. Lineage (NCBI taxonomy): Bacteria > Pseudomonadati > Pseudomonadota > Gammaproteobacteria > Pseudomonadales > Pseudomonadaceae > Pseudomonas > Pseudomonas sp. NPDC088429. Next base: position 13,017 of record NZ_JBIVMX010000053.1, read on the forward strand.
CTGGGCGCTAACGCTGATTTCTTTGCAGTCGTCCTCGGCCAACGCGAAGGAGACAAACAGACACCCAAAGGACAACGCGATAAAACGCGCAAACATGTTCAATTTTCATTCCATGAATGGCAAATAGCCAACGACAAAGTGATGTGAAGGAGACGAGACGAGACGAGAATCAAAGCATAAGAGGGCCGGGCTGGAAAATCAGTGCACCCATACTTTTCTGCATCACCGCCAGCAATTAATAGATCGGGATCTGAAAACGCATTCTCGCCATGCACCGATCTTCAGCCTCTCCGAACAACTTGGATGTTATCGCGCAGTTTTCTTCTGCATATCCTTTCCAAGCAGGCCCGAAATCCTCGCTACCACCCACAAACTTCAAAGCTTCCGGATAGTTCATGGCGGTGGCTTTTTCATTAGCGAGCGAAACGGCCTTATAAAAGCCATCACCTATCACCCCAGTGCGCAGATAAACAAGTTCGGCCACACGAAAACTCGTCAATTGTTTCATGCACGACAATTGCTCGATTGGAGACTCTCCGGCCTCTTCATCATCGCTTTTGCAATATTCATTTCTGAAGGTTATCCATTTTTTTTGTGTAGAAAGTAGCTCCGCTCTAGTCGATGAATCCAGTTCCGGCATTAACGCTTTATATTGTTCATTCAAGACCTTGTCAATTTTCTCAAATGATTTCTGCGAACAATTTATAACATCAGGATTCGTTATATTAGCGGATCTACAATCAACCTCGGCCAAAGCTACGCCGGCCGACATGAATAAGACTGAAAAAACGTAAAACATTTTCTTCGTTACTTCCAGCAGTTGCATTTCAACGCCTCCTCAAAAAATACAGCCTCTTTTTCACGTCTTGTGGCTACACCTGCGGTATTAGGGTCATTCTCCCAAAGTCGCTTCATGCTACGTAGTCGGGAAGGAATCAGCTCGGGTTTATCACTATCAAAATCTTCTTTTATCTGCTTCATCTCTAGCCGCTTCAACGCTTTAGCGGGCGTACTCCCCGATAAGGAATTACCCCGATTGACTACTAGAGAAAGTAGTACACCCTGGCAATCAGGATGTAAATTTATGGCTTTAGGATATACATCGACCACTTGCTGCGCATACCGTTTTTTCATGATAACAGCTAACTTTAAAGCATTGTCTTTGCTGATAGATATCGAGCTGACGTTGTGCACATAATCCCGCGCATCTTGACCTTTTTTGCCAAGAGCTCCTTTTAATCTCTCTATTTCTTCAGGGGTATACAGGTCTTTAAGTTCCGCATCAACTCTCGCTGCTGTTTGCTGCCCCAGATCATAACCATAACCTATCGTTATTCCACTGTTAGCATCGGACAAAGCATATGGATGTTCCCGATAAGCTTCGATTGCTAACAGAAATTCAAATAGTTTCTTGGACACTACATATGGCCCAACCGTTGTGTCGAGGGTATAGACTTCAGCCTTGCACTTCTCAGGACAGCCGGACAAGAAACCGCCCAACAAACCAAGTAACTGAATATGCTGAACGTTATTATCAGCGGTTATGCCATGCTTCCCGACCGGCTTATCCCACCAACTCAAGCGTTCAATTCGAAGTTTTTCTTCCACCCACTGCTGATGAGGATCCGAGACACTATGCCCCATCAGTTCGTCCAGCGAATCCCACTTTTCTCTTTTGAACTGCCACTCGCTTTCGTAACGCGTAACCATTTGAGATATCGGCTGAGAAAACCAAGGCTTGCTTAACGCTTCTTTGATTTCCGCAGGCGTAAGTTTGTTGTCGCCGTTTTTATCAAGCATTTTGTACAAATGCTGCTTAGCGGGGCCGTCATTGGCATTTCCAACGTTTGGCAAATATGTCGCTCGCTCTTCCTCGGTCAAATTTTCCTGAGCATGGAGAGATGCAGCGAGGTGGTCGGCATTACTGACAGTTTCTTCGATGAAACTGAAACCTTCCCACTCAAAGGGTGAATGCCGCGATAACTTGGTATCTGGCTCTGCAAACCATCCATTGAGCTCATTCCCGTCGGCATCACCCAACACCCCGTCCAAGCGCCACCACAATGTATAGGTAGTGGTTCCTCCCATGACAACAGGAACCTTTATTTTTCTTTCAGCGGGTAAAGCCTCCAGCACTCCGACAGGCAGCAGAAAATCATAGCCAACCGTTTTGTGCGGGTCAGTCACTTTAGGTGGATTCGTAGGACCCATTCCTTCCACGTGAGTAACCACCAAGCTGCCTTTCGGAATTTTCACTAGCGTTTTTTCAGCTGTAGGCAGTCCCGCAGCCTTCTCTTTGCTCAGCGCGGTAAAGGCCTTCACGTCTTCACAGCTGAACAGCTCAACGTGCAGTAGATCGTTGGGGGCCGAATCGGAGTGATTCTGATACTTCCCTACATGTCCAATAAGACTGCCCGCAGTAATCGGGAATGGAGTCGCCAAGACGTGCACGGAGTCCTTTTCGGCTGGCTCACTCTTGGCCTCAAGTAGTCCTTCCCAGACATATCCAAGCACCTCCCCCGCTGCCGGCGGTGGAACAGCATTCCCGCTGACGATCTCCAGCAGTTTCTGGTACTTGCCACGCGTCCCGTCGTTTCCGATCTTAACTTGCGTACCGTGCGGCAAAATTGCTCTCACAGCGCCTGACTGGCTGGCAGAGGCGCGCACGACAAGACCTTTCTGAGGCGGAGTCATTGGGTCTTTGGCAGCAGCACCAATGACGTAAGTATTGGTCGTTGGCCCTGCGGTCATCTCTCTTTTGAACACCCAGCCTGTACCGGGCGGCAGGTCGCTACTGGCAGGCGTGACGCTAACAACCTTGAGCCAACCATTGTGCTCTTCGCCTGTCTCGACAACCGTGCCGCGATTCAAAACTGTCAAGACCGTTGCATACCCGGGCCTTCCTCGTGGTTCCTGCCGGACACGTAAGCCCAGGAGTTCGTCATTGGCAGTTGCCTTCACCTGCAACGTACCGCCGCTCCAAAAGGCCGGCCGCGGCAGTGCCGGAGTTTCTTCGTAGCTTTTCCATTGCAACAAATGCATGTACAGACTGAAAAAGGTAAGACTCGGGCCGGGAACGGGTGCGGCAGGAGGGGATCCCGCTGGTACCTGCGGCGCTGGCGGCATCGGCACTTCCAATCGATGTTTGACCAATACAAAGCCAGTGGAAAAGTCGGACTGGGTTGTACCGAAATTTGACTTGGGGTAGATGTTATCGATTCGATAGGCAACCACTGCCCCGTCCGCTATGCATCGGACTTCTGTCGAGTCCTGCACCAGACCCGAATCTTCATCGAAATGCACACCACCATGCCAAAGCCCATTGGCCCCCAACGGATAGAAGCCGTCCTTCGCTTTGGCTAACGCCTTGTAGAACTGCTGCGGATCGGTCGCTTCAGCTGTCCCCACTTTCAGGGGATACGACCATTTTTGAATTTTGTTCGTTGTCTCTGTCATTACCAATTACCTGAATTCTGATCCCTGGTGGCTTGGATTGCCGTCGATGTCTTACCCGGAAAAATTGAGCATGCGCTTCGGTTTGCGTTTGATCTTTTCCTCAGGTGCATTCCCCAACGCCTGTTCCATCAAACTCCCCGCCTTATCTATATCCGCCGCCCCCGGCAGCACCGGCGGTTTAATCCCGATCCCTGTACCGGAGCCAGCCGAGCCACCGGCATTGATTTTGATCACCGGCCCAACCACCGTCACGCCGCCCGCATCCAGCTTGATAAAACTCCCCCCACCCAGAATCGTCAGCTCCGATCCCGCCTCGATCACAATCTTGTCACCCGCCTTCAGGTGAATCTCATTCCCGACACTGGTCAGCTGCGCCGTACCCAGTTTGACGTGCTGGCTCTGCCCCACCGTCAGGTGATCGTCAGCCTTCGCTTCAATCTTGCGATCAGCGATCGTGGTGCGGTGTTCTTCAGCTTTCAGCTCGGTGTAGGTGTTCTTCTCAACCGTGTCATGACGTTCATTCCCGACCCGAATTTTCTGGTCGTGCTCGATGTTTTCATCCCAATCACGCTGGGCGTGGATGTAGATCTGCTCCGCACCTTTCTTGTCTTCAATGCGCAGTTCGTTGTACCCACCGCCACCCGGGGAGCTGAGGGTTTTGAACACGCTGCGGGTTTTGTTCGCCGGCATTGCGTACGGCACCGGGTTTTCTTTGTGGTACAGGCAGCCGGTCACCAGTGGTTGGTCGGGGTCGCCTTCGAGGAAGGTGACGAGGACTTCCATGCCGATGCGCGGGATGCTGATGGCGCCGTAGCGGTCGCCGGCCCAGGAGCTGGAGACGCGCAGCCAGCAGCTGG
>NZ_JBIVMX010000053.1:17339-38529 GCF_044753305.1 Pseudomonas sp. NPDC088429
TGGTTTTGTCGTCGGCGAGGCCTTCGCGATCCCAGTGGAATTGCACTTTGATGCGGCCGTATTGATCGCAGTGGATTTCTTCGCCTTTGGGGCCGGTGACCATGGCGGTCTGGCTGCCGAGTACGCGCGGTTTCGGGTGTTCGAGGGCCGGGCGGTAGAACACGTCCCACGGGGTGGCGAGGAAGGTGTTGCGGTAGCCCTGGTGGAAGTCGTCCTTGTTATTGGTGGTGTCGCTGGTCACGCCTTCTTCGAGGACTTGCGGCTGTTTGCCTTCGTGGGCGATTTCGGTGAGCAGCCACAGGTCGTTCCACTCGGTGCGCGGGTGGTCGGACATTTCCATGAAGTGGCCACTGACCAGTTTGGTCTGGTCGCCGCGCCCTTCGGCCTGACGGTAGTCGGCACGGTGGCGTTCGAGGGCGCGCTGGCTGAGGAACTTGCCGCGCGCGCGGTCGAGGAAGCGGCCGGGGTAGTCGTAGTCCTCCAGATCCGGTTCAGTGCTCTCGCCATCCGGTTTGTAGGCGGCTTCCATTTGCAGGCGCGGTTTTTCGAAGTCGTAGTCGCGGCGCATGGTGCGTGTGGTGCGGGTTTCCAGGCGCAGTTTGAAGCCTTTGATCACCGGTTCGTCGGCGACCATGCCGCTGCCTTGCACGTACGCGGTCGGCTGGCCGAGGTTCTGGAACACGGTCTGGTCATCGCCAAACACCAGCAGGTGGGCTTTTTCGCTGTGCTGAAAGTGGTAGTGAATGCCTTCCTCTTCACACAGGCGCTGGACGAAATGCAGGTCGGTTTCGTCGTACTGCACGCAGTAGTCGCGATCCGGGCACGGCTGGCTGAGCTGGAAGCTGTAGGCGTTGCTCTTGATGCCGTGTTCGTCGAGGATCAGCGCGATGATTTTCGGCGCCGACATCTGCTGGTAGATGCGCTGGTTGGTGCGGTGATGCAGGTATTGCAGCTGCGGCACGATGGAGATTTTGTAGCGGGTCAGGCGCTTGCCGGCATCGCCTTGAGCGACGCGATAAATCTGCCCATGAATGCCGGAGCCCTGCGGATCGAACGCGAGAAAGGCCTGCTTGTGCAGGAGTTTTTCCAGATCCAGATCGGGGTTTTCGCTGACCAGTTCGAGGTCGAAACGATACGGCTGGCTGACGCCTTCGGTGCCGGTGAACGACAGCACTTGCAGGTCGCCGACATAGTCTTCCACCGTCAGGCTGAAGTGGGTCTCGTTAGCTGAGTTGAACATTGTGTGCTCCCTGTTCGAATGTCATCCGTTACGCCCGAAAACGCAGGCGTTGCCGCCAGGACGAAGTGGCGCTCATGGCGTCACGCAATTGACCGGCAGTGATGCTGCGTTCTGCCGCATTGAAGCTCAGCGCTTTGCGCAGCGCGGGCCAGCAGTGTTTCGGTAGGTTTTTCGGCGCGTGCAGCTCGCGCTCCAGGTGTTCGTCGCGGGCCAGGGTCGAGGCCACGCGGCGGAACGGCGGCTTGCCGCCCGCCAGCTCGTAGATCACGCAGGCCACGCCGTACACGTCCGCGCCGGCCGACAACGGCTGGCCTTCAAGCAGTTCGGGGGCGGCGTAGCCCGGTGTCCAGGCGTTGAAACGTTCACGGCTCAGGTGCGGCAGACCGGGCAGCACGCCCTCCTCTGCCTGACCGAGGCCGAAGTCGAAGAGACGCAGGCCGTCTTCGCTGAGCATGACGTTGCTCGGTTTCAGATCACCGTGCAGCACGCCGCGACCGTGGGCATACGCCAACGTGTCGAGCAGCGGCAGGACGATGTCGCGCAGTTCTTTCCACGGCAGGCCGAGGGGCCGCTCGCAGAGCAATTTGTCCAGGGTCAGGCCACGCATGTATTCCATGGTGATAAAGGCCCGCTGGCAGTCGGTGTCGACTTCAAAAGTGTGTGCACGCACGACGTTGTCGTGGCGCAGGCGTCGGGTCAGGGCGAACTCGCTGTAGAGCAAGGCACTGGCGTCCGGCGATTCGGCAAATTCTTCGCTGAGGATTTTCAGCGCAACGTAAGGGTCGGGATCGCCAAACTGTTCGTGCAGCAGATCCCGCGCCCGGTAAACCGCGCCCATGCCACCGGCCCCGAGCAGACGCTCGAGGCGGTAGCGACCGGCCAACACATCGGGCAGCACACCGATGCTGGCCTTTTTAGGGGCCAGCGCAGGTTCGGCATTGTGCGACTTGGCGAAGGCGAAGTAGGTCAGGTTGCTGGCCTGTTCTTCGCTGATCAACAGGTCATCGATTGGCGATTCGATTTCACTCATTGGCGGATCACCACGGCAGTCAGGTTGTCCCGCGCGGAGCCCCGCAGGGCGCCGTCGAACAAACGTTCCAGCGCCACGTGCGGCGCGCTGAGGCTGAGGGCGTTGCCGAGGGCATCGCTGCTCAGGCCTTGGTACAAACCATCGCTGCAGAGCAAAAACGCGTCGCCCGGATAAACCTCGAGTTCCAGCACATCCAGGGTCAGTTGTTCGGCCGCGCCGACGGCTCGGGTCAAGGCATGAGCCGCCGGGTGCGCCGCCGCTTGATCGACGCTCATTTTCTGTTCGTCGATCAATTGTTGTTGCAGCGAATGGTCTTTGGACAGCTGATACAGACGCTGCCCGCGCCACAGATAACAACGGCTGTCGCCGGCCCAGATGCAGGCCGCGCGATTGCCTTCCACCAGCAGCGCCACAACGGTGCTGCCCATGACGCTGTCGTGACGGCCGGCGGTGACGGTCAACTCCTGCCCCAAACGCCGGTTCACCCAATGCAGGCACTGGCGAATGGCTTTGAGGCGTTCGTCGAAGTCATCGTGTGGCGGCAGTTCAGCCAGGCTGGCGACGATCAACTGGCTGGCGATGTCGCCACCCTGATGACCGCCCATGCCGTCCGCGACCACCCACAGCCCCTGCTGTGGCGAGTCGAGGAAGGCATCTTCGTTGCGCGCCCGCACCTTGCCCGGGTCGGTACGCGCCGCGCTGCGCCAGGCACTGGCCACGAGCATCAGAGCTGCACCGGCATACGGAAGGTGCGCAGTACGCCCATGTCGAACGGGTTCGGCGAGCGTTGGCTGGTCAGCAGGTAGTTGGCGCGCAGGCCACCCACGTCAGCTTTCAGCACCAGCACGTCGCGACCGTTCAGATACTCGGTCTGCATCAGATCAAACAGACGGAACAGCGACCACGGGCCGGAGTTTTTCTCGATGCCGATCGGACGCCCCGACATCTTGTCCATCACCAGACTGGTGCGACCGTCTTCAGCATCGGTTGGCCATTTGAACGACACCGGCACAATCGGGCCGTGACGGTATTCGATGGTCTTGTCGCCGAACTTGAACTCGGAACGGCTGACCGCCGGATCGAGGGTGTACGGCTCGAGTTTGAACTGCACGGTCGGCTCGGCCGGGTTGATCGAGAAGAAGCTCTTGCGAATGGTCAGTGCGGCGGCCATCTGATCGAGGTAAACCTTGGACACCGGCAGGCTGTGGCCATCGACGCTACGCATGCGGTAGTTGCCCGGATCGCCACTGACGAACGGACGCATGTAGTTGTCGAAGAAGCGGTCAGCGATGCCTTGATCCTTGAAGAACTCGCGGAAGTCGGCGATCGCCACGTCGCTGGTGCTGGTAGCGCTGAACGGATAACGCTTGCTGATGGTTTTGCCATACACGCTGTACAGCTCGTTTTGATAACGGCCGTTCATGTATTGGTACGCATCGTTCAGCACCAGACGCCACGAGTCTTCGGCCAGCACGTTGAACCACACGCTCAGCGGACGCGGCAGACGACCGGAGGCATTGCGCAGGTTGGTCAGCGCATCACGCTGGCCGCTCATGCGGGTTTTCGCCAGTTCGAACGCGGCTTGTTCCGGCGAGCTGGAACGGGCCAGGCTGGCCAGTTGCAGTTGCAGGTCGTTGAGCGCGTTGAGCGCCGGCGTCAGGTCAGCGGCCGGGCCGTTGTTGTCATCGAGCAAACGATGCAGCGGCTCGAAGCGACGTTGCAGCGACTTCTTCGCGGTGTCCGGCAGGTTCTTCGCAACGGTCAGGGCCGAAGCCTTGTCTGCTGCGGCGGCCGCCAGTTTACCGACCTTGCCCAGTTTGCCTTTCTGCTCGGCCAGCGCATCAGCCGCATCGGCGGCTTGATCCACCGGGTCAGCAACAGCCTGGAAGCGGGTGTTCTCGCGCACTTCCGTGAGCAAGGCGAGCACCGGCGAGTTGGCCGACGTCAGGCCCGCCAGTTGCTCGGCGCCTTCACCGGCGTCGTTGATCGGCGGCAGTGCCACCTGGCCAACGGCTTCGCTCCAGTAGTTGGCGTAGTCACGGAAATACAACTGCTCAAGCTCGACCATCAGACGACGCAAGTCCATGTCGCTGATGCCCGCGCCTTCGCCGAGCACCCAGTTGTCACGCAGGATGTCGGTGACCAGATTCGCGCCCTGCACCGAAAAATACTGCTGATAACCCTCTTGGGTGTAGAAGCCCGGAATCACGTAATCGGTGCCGATAAACAGCGAGCCTTGTGGGCCGAGGTGTTGGCTGAAACGGTATTCCGGCAGATTGCGCGCCTGCTCGCGGAGCATGCGATACACGACGTTGGCCAGCGATTCGCTGCGCAATACCTGCCGCGCCTGCGCGACCAATTGGTCGTTAAGCGGGTAGATGAAAGGCTGCTTCAGCAGGCGTTCGAGGTGAGTATTCAGACCGTTCTGCACCGCGGTGTTGCCGGTGTAGCGCTGCGACCAGTCAGTGGCGATCCAGTCCTTGAGCCACGCCGCGTCGCGACGATCCTTCATGTTCAGCATCAAGTACGCGCGCAGGCTGTTGAGCAGCTTTTCACGATCCTGCAAATTGGCGCGGATCTGCCCTTCGAGCTGGGATGCAACCCGTGGCAGCAACTGCGCTTGCAGCTCACGCTCGTAGGCGTCGGCGACCGGCGGATTGACGTCTTCGCCCTGATACAGACCGCCACGTTCGTGATACGAAACGTCGCCCTTTTTCGGGAACACCTGGGTCGCGGCGTAACTGGTGTCGAGGGTTTTCAGCACGCCCATCGCATCATCACGCGGGGTCAGTGCCGAACGTTGCTGCGTCCAGTTCTGCGCCAGCGTACGAAGGTTTTCCAGACGCTCGTAGTTGGCCGAGAAACCACCGGCCCAGAGCACGCCGAACAGTGCCAACGACGCCAGTGCGCCGATGTACAACGCACGCTGGCCCCAATGGATGCGGCTGCGTTCACGCTTGTCGAGACCGGCAAGATCCGCCTCAGGGAAAATCACCCGGCTGAGCAAGTGGTGAATGAATCGCGAACGACCGCTGCGCAGCGTCGGTAGCACACCGGCGCTCATGCCCAGACTCGCGCCGATGCCGGCGGTGGTCGAATCCATTTCCTGGGTCAGGTGCGGTGCGCTGGTCAGGTAGAAACCACGCAGTTGCGTGGCACGCTGATAACGGTTGCCAGTGAACGCCATGTCGACGAACAGGCACAGGCGCTCGCCGATCTGCCCGAGTTGATGCGGGAAGTCGAGGATGCGGCCACGGCGCTGGGTGTCGCGCTCGGAGTGCATGCGCATGATCACCTGGCTGTTGAGGCGACGCAGCAGCTCTTCGAATTCGTTGCGCAGTACCGCGACGTCGGTGCCGACCTGATCCTTGCGGAAACTGGTGCCGAGCACCTGATCGCTTTCTTCACGGCTCAGCTGATCGAAGAATTCGTCGAAGCCCAGCAGCTTGTCAGCCTTGCTCAGCACCAGATACACCGGCACGTCGACGTGCAGTTTCTGATGCACGTCTTGCAGACGGCCACGCACCTGACGCGCGAGGGTGTCGATGTCTTGCTCGCTACCGCCGAGCAGGGTTTCCACCGGAATGGTCACCAGCACACCGTTCAAAGGACGGCCACGGCGACGCTTGCGCAGCAACTCGAGCAAGGTCGTCCAGGCGCTGCTGTCGACTTCGGCGTCCGGCTGCGTCAGGTAACGGCCGGCGGTGTCGATCAGCACACCGTGGTCGGCGAAGTACCAGTCGCAATGACGAGTGCCGAGGGTGTCACGGGTCAGCTTGCGGTCGATCTTGTTGATCGGGAATTCCAGACCGGAAAAGTCCAGCAGACTGGTCTTGCCGGAGCCCTGCGGGCCGATCAGCAGATACCACGGCAAGTCACTGCGCCAGCGCTCGCTGCGGCCACGATAGAGGCTGGACGTCTTCAGGGTTTTCAGCGCGTCTTTGAAGCGCGCCTTCAACTCTTTCTGCTCTTCGTCGATCAACTCTTCACGGCGGATGCGATCCTGACCGTCTTCGCTTTCTTCTTCGGCTTTCTTGCGGATACCGGCGCGCCAGCTGACGAAGACCATGACCAGGCCCCAGATCAGGAACAGCACGGCAATGGTCAGCAGGCGGGAGGTCGGGCTCTCCCAGAACTTGTAGTCATCGACCGCCAATAGCGGGCCGACGAACCACACCAACAGCGCCACGAACAGCACCAGCAGCAGAGTCCAGACCCAGGTCTGGCGCAGGAAGGCGCCGACTTTCTTGAAAAACTTTTTCATCACACGTCCCTGTTTACGGCTGCGACTGCGGTTGCACCGCGGCCGGATCAAGCGGCTGATAAGGTTGCAGAACGGTGTCGCGCTGCTCGCCTAGAACCCAGGCGAAGCCCGAATACATCACCACCAGACAGACCAGCGTGAACAACACCACCATCCACGCCGGCACGATGCGCACCAGACTGCGGCGCTGATCGTTGAGGCCTTCCCAGTGCGGCGACAACTCGCGCGGCACGTCGCCACGCAACTGACGAATCTGACGGTACAAGGCGTCGCGGATGCCTTCGAGTTCGAGCATGCCGCGTGCCTGTACGCGGTACTTGCCCTCGAAACCGAGGGACAGGCACAGGTACATCAGCTCAAGCATCGGCAGGTGTTTGACCGGGTTTTTCGACAGCCGATCGAGCAGTTGGAAAAACTTCTCACCGCCGAAGGTTTCGTTGTGGAAGCTGCTGAGCAGGCTCATCTGCGACCACTCGCTTTCGTTGCCCCACGGCGTGGTCACGACGGCTTCGTCGACGACGGTGCAGAGCACGTAACGCGCGGCCATCACCTGACTGCTTTCGGCGCCGTTGTGCAGGGCGCGCACTTCAAACAGCTTGAGCCCGGCGGTCAGACGCTCGTTGAGCGCGTACAAGTCTTCGCGGCTTTCGCTGTGCTTGAGGCGCACCACTTCCGAGAGCAAATCGGAGGACGCGGCCACCAGCGAATTGAGGCTGATATTGAACGACTCTGCCGGGCGCAGGCGCGCGGCGTAGATCATCCGTTCTTCCAGTTGTTCGAAGCGCGGTGGCGCGGCGAAATCGGTCAGCGGACTCGACGCCGGGCCATGGCCCTGACGGTCGAGCAGGACGGTTTTGTCGTCCTGGTTGTGTTCCATGTCCTTGATCATGTCGGTCAGTTCCTGATGGCCCAGAATTTCAGTTCAAGCTCGGCGAATTCGCCGGACACGTGGAACGCGAAACCGCCGGAGCGTTCCAGTTGTGCCAGGTCTTCGGAACTGAGTTCGAGAATGAAATAGGTTTTGTTGGAGTGGAACGCGATCTGCCGCGGGGCCACCGGCAACGGTTTGACCTTGATCCCCGGCAAATGCAGGTTGACCAGTTGGCGGATGCGCTCCACCGGGCCGACCTTGAGGTGCGCCGGCAAGCGGTGGCGCAATTCTTCGGAGTCGCAGTTGGCACTCGCTGCCAGCACGAACGACGCGGTGCCGAGCAGTTTGTGGTCGTGCAACGGCGAAACGATGATGCCGTACTGACGCGCTTGCAGGATCAGTTCGATGGCGTGCTGTTCGAGCACCATCGACAGCACCTGACGAATCGCTTCCATCAGTTTGCGGAAGCTGCCGCCCTGATCGGCGTGGGAATAACGGCTGTCCAGACGCGGGCGTTTGCTCTCGCCGGAGAACGTCGCCAGATCGCCAAGCATGGTCAACAGCGTGCGGTACAACTCTTCCGGATGAACCTGCTCCAGACCGAGGTAGTGACGCAGCAGCAGCTCGGTGCGGTTGATCAGTTGCAGCATCATGAAGTCGCCAACCTCAGCGCCGCCGACCTTGCCGTTGGAGCGAATCCGCTCGGCAATCGTGTCGCCACGGTGGTTGAGCATGCTGATGACTTCTTTCAGGCACGACAGCAGATAGCTGGACGCGTGAGCCTGAATGTAGGTCGGCACGAAATCCGGATCGAGGCTGATCACGCCGTCGGGCGTGGTGTCGAGCACGTCGCAGATTTTCAGTTTTACGTAGGCCTGATCGCTCTGCTGCTCGCCGAGCATCAGTTTGAAATCCGGGCGACCGCAGCTGACCTGGCTGGCGGAATCGTCGCCGGCGTTGGAGTCAGCCACCTCAGCGTCGTACGCGGTGAAGCGCGCGAGCACGTCGGACTGCTCCGGACGGCGCGCCTCGATGTGGTTACCGGTGACCAGCGGCAGCGCCAGAAAAATCGGCGTGTTGCCGGTGTTCGGCGGTACGTCCAGCGCCAGCGGTTCGGTATTGCCGCCGAGCTCGAACAGGCTGCCGTCCGGAAGAATCCCCGAAGCCTGGCTGACCACCACTTTGCCCATGTTGAGGAACTGCAGGTCGATCTCCAGATTGAGGAAACCCCAGGTGTAACTGCCCAGCAACTGGGTGCGGGTTTTCATCTGGTGATCGTAATAGCGATCGTTGTGCTGGAAGTGCTGCGGCCGCAGCAGCATGCCTTCCTGCCAAATGACTTTATGGGTATTCATGATCAGTTATCCGCCTTGGCGAGCGTTTCTTGGCTGTTGCGGATACCCGTCTGATCGAGGGTCAGATCAGCCTCGGTAAGTTCCTGCGGGGTGACCTGCACGGTGTAGCGCCACTCGGTTTCCGGCAGATCGCGGTAAGCGGCGAGCACGCCCACGTACCGGCTGCCCTCCTCGACGCTGAGCTTCAGCTCGACGGTTTCACCCGGGCGCAGTTCGAGTTCTTCGGTGGCCACCAGATCCGGGTTGAGGGATTCCTTGGCGCGCTCGTAGAGGCTGAAGAAGTCAGCGTTTTCGAAGGTCACCGGGTGTTTGAGTTCAAACAGGCGCACCACGATCGGCGAAGGACGGCCGTTCAGATCGGGGTTCAACTGATCGCTGCCGGTCAGTTTCAGATTGACCTTGGTCACGTTCGAGTACGGCGATAGCGACGAGCAACCGGCGAGCAACGCCAGCAAAGTGAGCGCAGTCAGCGTCTGGAAAAAAGCGGTCGAGCGGCGAGACATGCGCATCATCCTTGGTGGTCGGTGTGGAGGGTGGAAATCAGGCGGATCTGTTCTTCGTAGGCCTGAGCGAAGTCGCGGGCCAACAGGCGCTCGCTCCAGTCATCGTCCTGACGCAGTGCCTGGTGATAACGGCCGAACGCTCTCCAGCGCCCACCCGATGTTGCGATCAGCGGCTTGTTGTCGCGCTCGAAACGCAGGGTCAATTGCTCCGGCGAGAAGTGCTCCAGCGTGCCGCGTACGGCGGCGCGGCTGGCGGTCAGCAGCGCCACCTGATGCGCCTGCAAATCACGGAACGCGCGGGAGATCGCTTGCTCGGCCGGCAGATGACCGGGCTTGCTTGGCTGCAACAGAATCTCCAGTGCTTCGCTCGGATCGACGGCGAATTTCAGTGGGTTCTTGTTGGTGCCCTGGACGATAGTCTGGGCCAGACGCAGCTCGTTTTTCAGCTCCGAGCGGGTGCGCAGGCTCTGTTGTAAACCGCCGACGCTCTGACGCAGCAAACGCGCGGCATTCAGTGCCAGCGCTTCGCGTTCGTCGTGGCTGAGGCCTTTGACGTCGACACCCAGCGCGGCGCCGAAGTGCTCCCAGAAACCTTCGCTTTGCCGTTCAACAGGCTTCGGCGCCGGCGCGGGTTCAGGCTCGACGGGAGCGGCGATCAGCTCCGGCACCATCAGGCTTTCCATGTCGATGCGCGCGTAGTCGGCACGCTGACGGGAATCCTCGGGCTTGGCAGTCGGCGCCAGCAATTCGTCGATTTCCGAGTACACGCGCTCTTGCTGTTCGATGGCATTGAGCGGGTCGAGGTCGAGGAATGCGTCGTCAGGGATGATGCTGCCCGCCGCGCGCGGACGGCCGGCTTCACCGTCGAACATGGCCGGGTCACGCACCAGTCGCGCACGAATCTCGAAGTCGCCCAGCACGTAGGTGCTGCCGTGCTCGATGCGCACCGGTTCGCCCTTGTGCAGACGTGCGCCGCTGCCGCCGTCCTGAATGCCGTTGCTGCTGCTGTCGGTCAGGAAAAACGAGCCTTCGCGGTAGCTGACAATCGCGTGGTGATTGGACAGGTGACGCTTGCGGTCAGGGATGATCCAGTCGCAATCCTCGCCCCGCCCGATCACGCCACCGGCCTGTTTGAAGGTCTTCTGGCACAACTCCGTGGGCACGAATTGCTTGGTGTTCAGCATTTCGAAAACCAATTCCATGTTTGCTGCTCCTTGCAATCACTTACCGCGATTGGCCGCTTGCGGATCACCCAGCGGGCGATAGTCGTTGTCGTTGAATTTGTAGTTGCCGCTACAGCCGCCAAGGCCGCATAGAACGACGAGGGTCAGCAGGACAGCGTGCCAGTGACGAACAGACATCAGAGGGTCTCCAGGGGTAGACAAAGCACAAAGCGCCGGCCCTTGCGGGCGGCGCCGTTATTAGCGAATTTGTTGGTTTGGGAGGCTCTAGATCGCAGCCTCCAGCCACTTTTGGGAGGAATGTTGATCCCCTGTGGTGAGGGGACTTGTCCCCGATGGGGTGCGCAGCGCCCCCAAAACCTGTGACCCGGTTTCTGCAGGGAAACCGCGTTTGCCGGACTGCGGCTGCTGCGCAGCCGATCGGGGATAAATCCCCTCGCCACAGGGGAATCAACAGCCTCAAGGAATTCATTGGCCGTGGGAGTGCGGGACAAGGCGATCACTTTCTGCTCAACCATCGAAGTCACCCAAATTGATATTCAGGCGGCCGAGGCGGTATAGCAGTGTGCGGCGTGGCAGGCCCAGTTCGCGGGCGGCGAGGGTCTGGTTGCCGTCGTTTTTGCGCAGGCAGTTGAGCAGTAGCGTGCGCTCGACTTGCTCCAGGCGTTCACGCAGATTCAGGCTGCTGTTGTCTTCGGGCACCGGCTCCATGCGCAGGGAGAAATGCTCGGCCAGCAACTCGCCGCCCTCGCACAACAGCACCGCGCGCTCGACCAGCGCTTTCAGTTCGCGGACGTTGCCGGGGAAGGTGTAACCCGCCAGATGCTGCAACGCCGCGTCCGACCAACGCACCGGATCTCGCTGCAAATACGCGCAGGCCTTTTCGGCGAAATGCCGCGCCAGGTCGAGGATGTCGCCTTCGCGCTGACGCAACGCCGGCAGCACAATCGGGAATTGCGCGAGGCGGTAGTACAAGTCCTCGCGGAATTTGCCTTCGCTGACCAGCACCGACAGATCGCGGTGAGTCGCGGCGATGATGCGCACGTCGATCTTGTGCGTGTCGTTGGAACCCAGCGGACGAATCTCGCCTTCCTGCAACACGCGGAGTAATTTCGATTGCAGCGACAGCGGCATGTCACCGATCTCATCGAGCAACAGCGTGCCGCCGTTGGCCGCGTCGAACAGCCCGGCGCGGCCGCGATCGGCGCCGGTAAAGGCGCCCTTGCGATAGCCGAACAGCTCGCTTTCCAGCAGGTTCTCAGGGAACGCCGCGCAGTTCTGCACGATGAACGCCTGCGAGCGACGCGGCCCGCAATCGTGAATCGCCCGCGCGACGACTTCCTTGCCGGTGCCGGTTTCGCCGCGCAACAGCACGGTGTACGGGCTGTGCAGGACTTTGCCGATCAGCGAGTAGGTCTGGCGCATCGCGGTGCTTTTGCCAATCAAGCCGTAACCGCTGATGCTCGGCACGCTGCGCGCCACCGGTGCCGACACATCGCGTGGCTGACGCAGACGCTGGAGCAAATGCAGTTGGCCGAGCACGAACGAGCCGAGCTGCCCGAGCGAATCGGCGAAGCCTTGCAGGTCGGTGCGACGGCGGCTGGCGCAGAGCAGCAAGCCTTCGACAGCCTTGTGCTGATTGACCAGCGGCACGCACAACAGCGACTGCCACGGCGAGGCCACCGCCGGCAGAAAACTGGTTTCGTGCAGGCTGCCGCTCAAGTCGTCGAGGCACACCACGCGGTTCTGGCACAGGGCGAATTGCAGCAGTTGCTCACCGTTGTAATCCGCCGGCAGGCTCGCCGCTTCACGCGGTTGCAGGGCGCCGTCGAGGCATTCGGCGTTCATTCCCAGGCAGGTGTGGGTGGCGTCGAGCAGATACAACTGCGCCAGTTCGCAACCGCTCAACTCGGCCAAGCCGCGCACGAAGTCACCCAGCAGCGCAGCACCGTCCGCCGCGCGCGACAGACTGGCGAACTGCGCCAGCAACGCTTCGGCATACACCAGCGGCTGCGGCACTTGAGTGAACATCACGCCCACCTCAGGCGAACTCGCACGTCACACTGGCTTCGCCGTCGAGCGTGGCGTGCACGCGCTTCAGGCTTTCACCGGTGGCCATGGCGTCGAGCAGACGATCGGCCACCAGCGGCAGCACGTGTTGATCGAGCAGATGATCGATCAGGCGCGCGCCGCTGTCGCTTTGCGTGCAGCGCTCGGACAAGTGATCGACAAGGTTCTGGCACCAGCTGAAATCCAGCTGACGACGGTTGAGGCGCTCGCCGAGACGACCGAGTTTGATCTCGATCAGCTCGCGCAATACCGGGCCGCCGACCGGGTAGTACGGCACCACTTTCATCCGCGCCAGCAGCGCCGGTTTGAAGTGTTTGCTGAGCACCGGGCGAATGGTTTCTTCGAGCACTTCGGCGGTCGGCCGCGCGCCGTTTTCGCAAAGGTCGCTGATGCGATCGCTGCCGAGGTTCGAGGTCATCAGGATCAACGTGTTGCGGAAGTCGATCTCGCGACCTTCGCCATCGTTGGCCACGCCTTTGTCGAAGATTTGGTAGAACAGGTTGAGCACGTCCGGATCGGCCTTCTCGACTTCATCGAGCAGCACCACCGAGTACGGTTTCTGCCGCACGGCTTCGGTGAGCATGCCGCCCTCGCCGTAGCCGACGTAGCCTGGCGGTGCGCCGATCAGGCGCGAGACGGTGTGCTTCTCCTGGAACTCGGACATGTTGATGGTGGTGATGAAACGGTCGCCGCCGTACAGCAGATCAGCGAGGGCCAGCGCGGTCTCGGTTTTACCGACGCCGCTCGGGCCGACCAGCAGGAACACGCCGACTGGCGCATCAGGTTTGTTCAGGCCGGCAGCGGTGGCGCGCATCGAGCGATCCAGTGCGTGCACGGCTTGTTCCTGACCGCGAATGCGCGTGCGCAGATCGGTGGCGAAACTGGCGACTTTGGCGTTGTGCTCGCGAGCCAGTTGCGCCAACGGCACGCCAGTCCAGGCGCTGATCACTTCGGCGACCAGACGCGGGCACACTTCGAAACTGACCAGACGTTCTTTGACCTGGGCGGCAGTCAGGGCGCTGTGGGTTTCGTTGAGCTGCGCTTCCAGCGCTTCGACGCTCTGGCCTTCTTCGACCTCGGCGGCGAGGGTTTCGATGACGGTGCCTTCGGCGTCTTCTTCAACGCTGAGCACCGGTTCAACGGCGGCGGCTTCGCGAGCCGTGGCCAGTTGCTGACGCAGATCGAGCAGGCGCTCGGCCAGGATTTTCTGTTCAGTCCACAGGGTTTCCAGCGCGACCATTTCGTCTTCGGCGTCGTTGAGACGTGCTTCCAAAGCCTCCAGCGCTTCGTGATCGATCAGCAGACCGGCCTCGGCGTCACGGCGCAGGGCCTGACGCTGACGGCCACCTTCAGCCAGTTCGCCACGCAGGCGCTCAAGGCTTTCCGGGGCAGCGGCGAGGCTGATGCGTACGCGGGCGCAAGCGGTGTCGAGGACATCAACGGCTTTGTCCGGCAGTTGCCGACCGGCCAGGTAACGTGCGGACAATTCCGCCGCCGAAACCACCGCGTCATCACGCAGGTAGATGCCATGGCTCTTCTCGTAAACCTGGGCCAGGCCACGGAGGATGGTCACCGCTTCGCTGACGGTCGGTTCGTGCAATTGCACCGGTTGGAAACGACGGGCCAGCGCCGGGTCTTTCTCGAAGTATTTCTTGTACTCGGCCCACGTGGTCGCGGCGATGGTGCGCAGTTCGCCACGGGCCAGTGCCGGTTTCAGCAGGTTGGCCGCATCGGAACCGCCAGCATTGCCGCCCGCGCCGATCAGCGTATGCGCTTCGTCGATAAACAGAATGATCGGTTTTGGCGAAGCTTTGACTTCGTCGATCACGCCTTTGAGACGACGTTCGAATTCACCTTTGACGCTGGCGCCGGCCTGCAACAGGCCCATATCCAGCGACAGCAGTTCAACGCCTTTGAGCACTTGCGGCACTTCACCGGCGGCGATGCGCGAAGCCAGACCTTCGACGATGGCGGTCTTGCCGACACCGGCCTCACCGACGACGATCGGGTTGTTCTTGCGGCGACGGGCGAGGATGTCGACCATCTGCCGAATCGCGCCGTCACGGCACAGCACCGGGTCGAGTTTGCCGTCGCGGGCCTGTTGGGTCAGGTTGTGGGTGAAGCGCTGCAACAGCGACTCGCCCTGCGCGGCCGGTTTGCCGTTGGCCGACGGTTGCTCCTGTTGCGACAGGGCAAATTCTTTCAGGCGATCGATGTTCAGCTTGGCGAGCAGCGGCTGATAACGGCTGCCGGCGTAACGCATCGGGTTGCGCAGCAGCGCGAGGATCAGCGCGGCGTCTTCAACCTGGGTCTGACCGAGTTCGAGGTTGGCCACCAGCAACGCATCTTGCAGCCACTGCACCAGTTCCGGGGCGAACACCGGGTTGCGCGAAGCGCTGTGCTCGACGCGCGATTGCAGCGCCGCGCTGAGTTCACCGGCGTCGACATCGGCGTCTTGCAACGCGCGGGCAAGCAAGCCGTTCGGACGTTCGAGCAGGCCGAGCATCAAGTCTTCGACGAGGATTTTGCTACCGCCACGGGCGACGCAACGCTCGGCCGAACGCTCCAGATCACGACGGGTTTCGGCGTCCAGCGCCTGGATGAGTTGTTGCAGGTCTACGTTGATCATGGCTCACGTCCTTAATGAATTTTGCTGCCCAGGGTCACCACGCCGTCCGCTTTTTCGCGGCCCAGCCAACTGGTCCAACCGAGGCGACAGGCGTTCTGCTCACCGATGCGCAGTTCGCGGATTTCTTCCTGGCGCAGCACCAGGCGGATGTCGTAATCGAGCGGGTCACGCAGGGTGAACCGCACCAGCGCGCAGAGCGGCTGGTAGCCGAAACCGATCGGCAGGAATTCATGGAATCGCTGCCAGTCGAGTTCGGTGATATGAATGCGGAATTTGCCGCTGCGGTCGCGCACGTGCTCGCCGAGCACCAGGTCTTCGCCGAGCAGGCTGTTGGCACGGCCCAAACGATTGCGCTGTTCTTCGAGAATCTCGACGCGGCGCTCGATGCACTGCTCGATGACCAGATCTTCGTGCTTGAAGTAGTAACGCAACACGGCTTCGATCAGCGCCGCCGAGTGCGCCCGCAGACTGAGCAAACCGAGGTACGGCAGCAGGCGTTTCCAGTTGAGTTCCTTGGCCTTGCGAATCTCTTCGCCACCGAGGCCAATCAGCGCAAACAACTGCGCCGAAAACGGATCGAGCGCGCCGCTCTGGAAGCTTGCGCGGTAGCGGTATTTGCGCCAGATCGGCAGCATCAGCCGTTGCAGGCGATGGTGGAACAGGTCGAGGAAGTTGCGCGTCGGGTTGCCGTCTTCGCTATCGCCCAGCGCCTGTTCGCCATAGAACGCCGGCAGCGGCGAACCGGAACCGACCAGGCCGATCAGGTTGAAACGCATGCGCGCGCGCATCTGCCCGTGCTCTTCGAAAAACTCCACGCGATCGACGTCGCTGCCGGGAAAACCCAGGCTCGGATTGGCCTGGAATTCCAGCTGATCGTACAAATCGTCTTCGCTCAGGTACGGGTGTGCCTCGCGCAGCCGATCGATCACCAGCAGCACTGCCTGAAACAGCGAGTACTCGCGTATCGCCTTGGTGAGCCCGCTTAAAGCAGGGGCTGCAGGCCCATACGTGGTGTCCATTGGTACACCTCTCCCTGTGTGCTTTTTACTCGCAGCTCGTGGAATGAATTGAGACTGGCGTAAAGCGCGAAAAACTCGTTAAGAACCGAAGCGAAGACGAACAGATCGCCTTCGCCGATGTACCCTTCCGGGTCGATGGTCAGCTCGGTGCGCAAGCCGCGCACCGGCAAGCCACGGTGCAAGCGATCGACGTGGTGATGCTTGATATTCTTCAGGCCGCCGAGCAGGCGTTTGCTGACTTTTTCCGCGTGCTGGTCGTAGTAGCGCGGCAAGTCGTAGGTTTCCAGAATCACCTTCAACGCATTGACGTCCGCCAGCGACAAATAGTTAAGCGACATGTTGCTGATCAGCTTCCACAGGAAGTCGCGGTTCAGCGGCGGCGCGAAGCTCGACGTGGCCGGGGTGATGTTGCGGAAACTGAGGAACTCCGGCGTCTCTTCGCAGGCCACACAGATGTCGCCGAGCTTGAGCTTGCGCGGCAGATTCTGGTTGGTGCAGATCAGCTCGATCGACAGGGTTTCGTGGGCTTCGGTGTGGCGAATGCCGAAGCTCAAATAAGTGTCGAGGCCGTCGTGCAGCAACGATGAACGCTGGCGAATGCTGTAATGCGGACGGCTGTTGGGCACGTCGAAACTCGGGTCGTGCTCGAAGGATTCGAACGGCACGTATTCCTGATAACCGAGACCGCCGGGCTTCCAGCCCGTCACGGTTTCCACCGAGAACACACCGCAGTTTTCCAGATCGTATTCCGCCGGCAGCAACAGGTATTCGTCCTGCTTGCCGTCGAGACGAATCGGCAAGGCATCGTGGGCAAACAGGTTGGCGATCGGCGTGCAAAACAACTTCACGTTATCCAGCGTCGGGCGCATGCGCAGGATGCCGCTCTTGCGAATGTCGAAGCGCAATTCCAGGCCACGCATCTGCTTGAGGGTGTCCTGCGGCAGCGCGTTGAGGATGTCCAGACCGTTGACGTCGACGAAGAGGAATTTGTCCTGAAAGGCGAAGTATTCCTGCAGGTAGCGATAGCCACGGAAGGTATTCAGCGGATACGGGATCAACGCTTCTTCTTCGGCAAAGCCCACCGGGGTGACCCGGTCACCGGGAATTTTGAACGCCATCGGCTTGCCGCTGACGCCATCAATTGGCTTGCCGGCGCCGTCGAGCGGGATCAGCTCAATGCCTTCGAGGTTGCGCAGCAGGCTCAGGTACAACATCTGGCTGATGTAACGCTCGCCAGCAAAGTGCAGACGCAGCTTGCTCAGTTCCAACTCACCGAGGTGGCCGTCGGCACTCATTTCCAAACGCAGACTCAGCAGCGAGCCGTCGCCCTTCACCGAGTAATTCAACGCCGCGAGATCCAGCGGCAACACCTCGGTCGGGTAGCAAGTGCGGAAGCGGCAACGCACGTCTTCGATCGGCTTGCTCTCCACCGGCGTATCACGCTCGACCACCAGCGCCGGGCCCGAACGCTTGAGTGGATCGAACTGCAAAATGCTGAACGCCGGCAGCGGGCGCATGTAGTTGGGCCAGAGCAATTGCATCAGCGAATGGCTGAGCTCAGGCAACTCGTCGTCGAGCTTCTGGCGCAAACGCCCGGTGAGAAACGCAAAGCCTTCGAGCAACCGCTCCACGTCCGGATCCCGCCCGGCCTGCCCCAGATACGGCGCCAGCGCCGGACTACGCTCGGCGAAACGGCGACCGAGTTGGCGCAGTGCGGTGAGTTCGCTTTGGTAGTAGTGGTTAAAGGACACGGGTTACCTGCCTGAAAAATGAACTCATAAAAAAAACGCTCCGCCACCGAAATGCCGGTTCATTTTTGACCGCCGCCTTCTGCGGCGCACCACGTGGCATGGTCAAGCCGATCAAATGGCGGACATGCATTGGATTTACGAATGAATACGTAAGGCGCTGCGGGCTCGTAGGAGAAGTAGTAATAGTTCTTACCATCCTCGCCATAGATCCAGTAATTCGACGACCCCTCATTTATCTCATAAGGCTTGAATGAAAAAATGGAGGATTCAGACGGGATGAAGTTAACACCATCCATCAACATCATGAGCGCATTAGGAAACACGTTTGTCAGTGAAAACAAAGCCACAGCAAGAATTGCGACAGACAGCTTCATGAGCTTGCGCCTACATACTTCATCATTTGAAAAATATAATAGAGCTGCACTCATCATTTCACCTTTCTCGATTTCCAAATCACGAGCTTACTACCATTTGGAACAGCCACCTTTTTTGATACGCCACATAACAGGGCTTATCACAAGCATCTCTAACGCTTGTCGGAAAACAGTAAAAACTTACTCAAGACTTTAAAAGCAACAACCGTAACAACTGAAAAAAATGCGCCAACCACTAAAACATAGGGAATATAAGTTAACCACAAAAACATCATACCCAGACCAGCTAGCCTGCCAAACGCCAAACATCCGATGCCATAAACAACCCAAGGCACACCATAAAACGGGATAAAAACTACAGGAGCCCACCAAGCAAGACGTACGACTTCAAGCTCAGTTCTCCTAGAAATCAAACGAGTAGAAAAGACCGCGAATAACACATAGGCCACCAGCCCGAAACCAAGAACGTATATAAGGACGAACTGTTCCATCCCACCACGTAGCGGGCTGGAAAAATAGAAAGCATCAAGCAACAGCAAAACCGGCAACACCACCATTGGCAACCAAATCGCTGTTTTAAAATAACTCACATACGTCATTTCAACGTCGGCTCGGTAGAGTCGTCCGGCATAGGCTCTTCCCAGATACCCATCCAGCGGCCATCGTTCGGACTAAGATTTTTGAAAAAATTATTCCACTCCTCAATCGGCCGCATTTCCAGAGCTTCTTTTTTTAACTTTCGCCTTCTCATCTCGTTTCCAAGAGTGCCTTTGAAGTTCCCCTCTTCATCAACTTCTATGCGAATCGCCGAAGAGATCATCGGATACTTCTTATCACCAAATAGCGCAACAAGAGCTGCAGCCTTCCGAACATGCACACCTAAAAAAACAGATTTTCCAGAAGCATCAGT
This sequence comes from Pseudomonas sp. NPDC088429, assembly GCF_044753305.1. Taxonomy (NCBI): domain Bacteria; kingdom Pseudomonadati; phylum Pseudomonadota; class Gammaproteobacteria; order Pseudomonadales; family Pseudomonadaceae; genus Pseudomonas; species Pseudomonas sp. NPDC088429. The sequence goes on from NZ_JBIVMX010000053.1 coordinate 36,537, forward strand.
AATAAAAGCCTCACAGTTCGGAAATCCATCACCAGTTATATATGTCACTACATCTAAATGCTTCGCCACTCGATCGAACGTCATTATAACTTTGTAACTTACGTCCAGGCTTGGCACGAATGTCATTCCTGTCAATTTTTTTGTTTCCGCTGAAAATGGAAAAGCGTGATTCTCACCTGCGTAACCACCATCAACCCAAACAGTAGTGACTGCACCCTTTTCACTTTTAATTGATGGCCAGCTTCCGCCTTTGGGCTTTAACTCTGCATCATAGTGAGTATGTTCTTCACCCGCCTTCCCGGAATCATTCGACTCCGTTTGCGTATTAACAACTTCGTTCGTTGCCAGCTTTACAAAAAACCTATGCCATACACGTGAAGTTATTAGCGTACCTTGAGCGCCAGAGAGGCCGCTTGGCTTTAACGAAAAGCCGCGTGCATCACCTTCGAAGTAAAAGCCGCTCCACCCAAACGTTTTCCCTGGGTGAAACGATCTTATATTGAATTCATAAGTTGAAAGCTTTGCTAATTTTACGGTCGCGACCTGCCCCTCACGATTGGTAGAAGGGGTGGAAGGAGCCTCCGCCAGAGGCGTAACGTTAGACATTCGCGACTCCTGCTGGAGGAAGCAGGGAAATTTTCAATATCTGGGAAGCTTTACCGGTGCTAACAGCTTTGGTGTGGCCGTTGACGTCCGTCACGCCCTCATAAATCTCACCTGACTCGGTCTCCAATCGGTAGCCGTAATTTGCCACCGGGCTACCTTCGTCGTCCCTCAAAACGAAAAAGTCATTGAAATAGCCAGGCATTGGAACTGGCGGCACAAACGTCACCGGCGTATGCGAATTGCCAATAATCACCGTCCCGGACCCAGCCGTAACCTTGTTCCCATGCGAACCCACCGAACCGACCGTTGCAGCAGGTTTGCCGTTAATCAAAACCGTGGTCGCCAGATCGCCGACCATCGCACCACCACACGCCGAGGCATCGCCTTGGCGGGCGGCCGCGAGGCCGTCGAAGAACACGTCGCCGGAACCGGCGGCGATCGGGTTGGTGCCGTGGCCGGGGAGCGGGCAAGCGGTGGGGTCGGATACGCGTGCTGCGGGTTTGCCAGACATCGGGAATCTCCTTAGTTGACCTTCACTTGACCGCTGCCATCCAGGCGCGCGGCGAAACTGACCTGTCGCTTGAAACCATCCACTTCCAGCAGGCCTTCGATGCTGAAGGCCAGACGCAGTTGATCGTGGTCACGCGGCAGGGAAATGACACGCACGTTGCTCAGGCGCGGCTCGTAGGCTTCGATGAAGCATTCGATGGCCAGACGGGCCTGACTCAGGGAGTCGTGCAGGCTCAGACGCATGTCATTGAGATCGGGCAACCCGTAGTCGGACAGCGTTTGCACGCTGCCGGCCCGGGTGCTGAGCATTTTGGCCAGATGGGCAGCCACGGACGCCATGGCGGAAACCTCGCGGCTCCAACCACTGCGTTTTTCTGCGTCGCCATTAAGGCGTTCGAAAAGGCTGCCGTATCCGTCCATGAGTCGCTCTTACTCTTTGTCCAGCTTGCCAACCAGCGACAGGGTGAAATCGGCACCCATGTACTTGAAGTGCGGACGCACGTTCAAGCTCACGCGGTACCAGCCCGGCTCGCCTTCAACGTCGCTGACGATGATTTGCGCAGCGCGCAGCGGACGACGGCCACGCACTTCGGCGCTCGGGTTTTCCTGGTCGGCAACGTACTGACGGATCCACTTGTTCAGTTCCAGCTCGAGGTCGGTACGTTCTTTCCACGAACCGAGTTGCTCGCGCTGCAGCACTTTCAAGTAGTGAGCCAGGCGGTTGACGATCTTCATGTACGGCAGTTGAGTGCCGAGCTTGTAGTTCTGCTCTGCAGCCTTGCCTTCAGCGCTGATGCCGAAGAACTTCGGCTTCTGCACCGAGCTGGCGGAGAAGAAAGCCGCTTAGTCGTAGCCATAGCGCATGTTCAGGGAGAAG
>NZ_JBIVMX010000054.1:0-38244 GCF_044753305.1 Pseudomonas sp. NPDC088429
TCGAAACTGGGATATCTGCCACCGACCGTCTATGAGCGGGCGATGGCGTCAAAACCACCTATCGAGGTGTCCGGAATTAGTTGACCACTGCAATCCCACGTCGGCGTATCTCTCCGAATCCACTCGATCAGTCCCCTCTCCCTCTGGGAGAGGGCTAGGGTGAGGGGCTTTTGATTTTCCGCTGTAGATTGCGTCGCAGGCTCAAGTCGCCACGTTCAAATACTTGCCGACCGGCGCCGCGTTATCGAGCGAGTACTGCTTGCTCAAATTGGCAATCATGCGATTCAGCGCTTCTGTCGTGCTTTGAGTCGAAGCCGTCTGTTTTTCATCCGGGCGTTCGCGTCCAGCCTGTAAAGCGGCTTTCAGTTCATCACTGCTTACGCCGCCACTGCTGTCGCTATCGAGTACTTGGAGCAGGGCGGCGCTGGTGTCGGTGTTGCTCGTTGAGGTGCTGTCGCTGGTTTGCAACGCGCTGCTCAGTTCGGTGGCGGTGACGCTGCCGTCGCCATCGGCATCGAGTTGGCTGAACAGTTCGTCGCTGTTCATTTGTGGCGGTGGCGGTGGCGGGGGTGGCGTCAGGCTGGCGGTGAGTTCGTCCTGGCTGACGGTGCCGTCCTTGTTTTTGTCCAGGGCGGAGAAGATTTCGCTGCTGTCGGCGGTGCTGCCGGCGCTGGTCAGGCCGCTGCTCAGTTCGTCGCTGTTGATGGTGCCGTCGCCGTTGCTGTCGAGTTTGGCGAACAGTTCTTTTTGCAGTTCCTGACTGCGGGCGTTCCGCGTGGTGGTGTTGCTGGTGCTGGTATAGCTCGTGTAGTTGCTGACGCTACCGATCATTGGACTCACTCCCTGGAATGAAAACCGGTGGGTGTACCGGCTTATGCAGCGTCGGGGCGCAAGTTGTCGGGGGTGTGTGGGATTTGTACCGGGTGGTACACAGATCAAAAGAACATCACTAAACCCTTTGGGAGCGGGCTTGCTCGCGAATGCAGTGGGTCAGTCAAATCATTGCTGGCTGACACGCCGCTTTCGCGAGCAGGCTCACTCCTACAAGGGGAGGGTGGTGTTTTCAGGGGCGGGGCAGGCGGATGATGGCGGTGAGGCCGCCGCCCGGGGTTTCTTCCAGATTCAGCTGTCCGCCCAGACGCTGCGCGGCTTCGCGAGCGATGGTCATGCCGAGGCCGACGCCGCCGGAGTTGCGGTTGCGTGAGCCTTCCAGTCGGTAGAACGGTTCAAACACCGCTTCACGTTTGTCGGCGGCGATGCCCGGGCCGTGGTCGATCACGCGAATCAGCAGTTGTTCACGCTGATCCTGCAGTTCGATCCGCGCCTGCCCGGCATAGCGCAGCGCGTTGTCCATCAGGTTGTTGAGGCACGAGCGCAGCGCCATCGGTTGCACCGGCAGCGGTGCGCAATGACCGTTGACCTGCACATCGGCGCCCTGATCTTGGGCGTTTTCGCACAACGATTCGACCAGCGCCTGCACGTCCATCAGTTGCAAGGCTTCGCTGGTGCGCTGTTCGTGCAGGTAGGTGAGGGTGGCGTCGAGCATGCCGATCATGTCGTCGAGATCCTGACGCATCTGGCCTTGCAGCTTTTCATCGCTGATGTTTTCCAGACGCAGTTTCAGGCGTGACAGCGGCGTGCGCAGGTCGTGGGAGACGGCGCCGAGCATGCGCGCGCGTTGCTGCACCTGTTCGCGGATGCGCTGTTGCATCAGGTTGAATGTGTGCGCCGCTTGCCGGGCTTCTTTCGGGCCTGATTCGTCGAGCGGCGGGCTGTCGAGGTTTTCGCTGAGGCGTTCGGCGGCGTCGCTCAGGCGCTGGATCGGTCGGGTCAGCAGTTTGGCGCCGTACCATGCGGCGATCATCAGCGAGATGAACTGAAACGTCAGCGGCACCAACGGCCCGCCAAACCATGGGCGCGGTGGACGCGGTTCGAAGCGCGGATCCATCGGCGGACGCTGGCCGTCGACGCCCTCGGAAAATTCCGGCGGTGGCGGCGGCGGAGGCGGGCCGTAGTGGTGGAACCAGGCAAACGCCAGCAAGTGCGCCAGGACAATCGCCACGAACAGCATGCCAAACAGGCGGCCGAACAGCGTGTCGAAGCGCGCTCGCATCAGCCGATGTCCCGCGCGTCGAACAGGTAACCCTCACCGCGCACGGTTTTGATCAACTGCGGGGCTTTCGGATCGTCGCCGAGTTTCTGTCGCAAGCGTGACACCAGCAAATCGATGCTGCGGTCGAACGCTTCGATCGAGCGACCGCGCGCGGCGTCGAGCAATTGTTCGCGGCTGAGCACTCTGCGCGGGCGTTCGATAAACACCCAGAGCAAACGGAATTCGGCGTTGGACAGCGGCACCACGAGGCCGTCATCGGCGATCAACTGGCGCAGGACGCTGTTCAGGCGCCAGTTGTCGAAGCGAATATTCGCACGCTGCTCGGTACGGTCGTCGCGCACGCGGCGCAGAATCGTCTGAATGCGCGCCACCAGTTCGCGCGGTTCGAACGGCTTGGCCATGTAGTCATCAGCGCCGAGTTCGAGGCCGATGATGCGGTCGGTCGGCTCGCAGCGCGCGGTGAGCATCAGGATCGGTATGTCCGATTCGCTGCGCAGCCAGCGGCACAGCGACAAACCGTCTTCGCCGGGCAGCATCAGGTCGAGCACCACCACGTCGAAATGTTCGGCCTGCATCGCCAAACGCATCGCCGCGCCATCGGTCACACCGCTGGCGTGGATGTTGAAACGCGCAAGGTAGTCGATCATCAGCTCGCGGATCGGCACATCGTCGTCGACGATCAGCGCGCGAATGCTCCAGCGTTTGTCGTCTTTGGGCTCATCAGTCGCGGTCATTTGGGTGTTGTGCATGAGGCTGTTCGTCTGCCAGGTAGGCCGCCAACCACAAAGATGGGCTGCGAGGTAGTGGTTTCAGCATAGGCGTCCGGCCGTGAGGCGGGAAGTGCTGATGTAAGGACGTGTTGCGGCTGGCGAGGCTAGCGCGGGTGCTTGTTGCTGGCGTGTCGGCTGTGTATCGGAGTCGACACAATAGCAGCGAGCGCTATGCTGATCACGGTTGGCGCGACGATTTACCGATCATCGGGTGCCGCGCCGCCGCCGGTTCCGCTACAATGCGCGCCGATTTCGTCCTGCCTGAGAGCCCATTCATGTCCGCCTGCCAGACTCCTATCATCGTCGCCCTGGATTTTCCCACCCGTGACGCCGCACTGAAGCTGGCCGACCAGTTGGACCCGAAACTGTGCCGGGTCAAAGTGGGCAAGGAATTGTTCACCAGCTGTGCCGCAGAAATCGTCGGCACCCTGCGTGACAAGGGTTTTGAGGTATTCCTCGACCTGAAATTCCACGACATTCCCAACACCACCGCGATGGCCGTGAAAGCCGCTGCCGAGATGGGCGTGTGGATGGTCAACGTTCACTGCTCCGGCGGTATGCGCATGATGGCTGCTTGCCGTGAAGTGCTCGACAAGCGCACGGGCCCGCAACCGTTGCTGATCGGCGTGACCGTGCTGACTTCGATGGAGCGAGAAGATTTGGCCGGTATCGGTCTGGACATCGAGCCACAAGAGCAAGTGCTGCGTCTGGCTGCACTGGCCGAGAAGGCCGGCATGGACGGTCTGGTGTGCTCGGCGCTGGAAGCCACCGCACTGAAAACTGCGCATCCGTCGCTGCAACTGGTGACTCCGGGGATTCGTCCTGCGGGCAGCGCGCAAGACGATCAGCGCCGCATTCTGACCCCGCGTCAGGCGCTGGATGCCGGTTCCGACTATCTGGTGATTGGCCGTCCGATCAGCCAGGCGACGGATCCGGCTCAGGCATTGGCTTCGGTTGTAGCCGAAATCGCCTAAAAGATCGCAGCCTTCGGCAGCTCCTACAGGGCTATGTGAACACCTGTAGGAGCTGCGGCACGCTGCGATCTTTTGATCTTCTGCTTTAAACCTTCAATACCAACTTGCCAAAGTTCTCGCCGCTGAACAATTTCATCAGCGTCTCTGGAAACGTCTCCAGGCCTTCGACGATATCTTCCTTGCTCTTGAGCTGCCCCTTGGCCATCCAGCCGGCCATTTCCTGCGCCGCGCTGACGTACTGCGCCGCGTAATCCATCACCACAAAACCCTCCATCCGCGCACGGTTAACCAGCAGCGACAGGTAATTGGCCGGGCCTTTGACCGCCTCTTTATTGTTGTACTGGCTGATCGCGCCGCAAATCACTACCCGCGCTTTCAGGTTCAAACGGCTCAGTACCGCGTCGAGAATGTCACCGCCAACGTTATCGAAATACACGTCCACGCCTTTCGGGCATTCGCGCTTGAGCCCGGCGATCACGTCTTCGTTTTTGTAATCGATGGCGCCGTCGAAACCCAGCTCATCAATGAGGAATTGGCACTTGTCGGCGCCACCGGCAATGCCCACCACGCGGCAACCTTTGATCTTGGCGATCTGCCCGGCAATGCTGCCCACCGCGCCAGCCGCGCCGGACAACACCACGGTGTCGCCAGCCTTCGGCGCGCCGACATCCAGTAAAGCGAAGTAAGCGGTCATGCCGGTCATGCCCAGCGCTGACAGATACACCGGCAGCGGGGCCAGTTTCGGATCGACTTTGTAGAAACCTCTTGGCTCGCCAAGGAAATAATCCTGCACGCCAATGGCACCGTTAACGTAGTCGCCGACGGCAAATCCCGGACTGTTCGAGGCGACGACTTTTCCCACGCCCAGTGCGCGCATAACCTCACCGATGCCGACCGGCGGGATGTAGGACTTGCCTTCATTCATCCAGCCACGCATGGCCGGGTCGAGGGAGAGGTATTCGTTCCTGACCAGAATCTGGCCCGCCGCCGGCTCGCCGACCGGTACTTCCTGATAGGTGAAGGTCTCGCGGGTGGCCGCGCCCACCGGGCGTTTGGCGAGCAGGAACTGGCGATTGGTCTGGTTGGTCATGGCAGGCACTCGAACGGAATGAAGCCTTGTTGATAGACCTTCATGGCCGATGCCGCAAGGTTGGCTGATGCGGCGAATGCACGTCGATCCAGTGCAGTGATGATCACCGGGCCGGTTTTATCACTGCAACGCATGGGCGCCTAAACAGCCACTGGATAGTGCTGACGCCCGGCCAACCGCTGTGGCTATGCTGCAACGCTAAGCATTCTCCCTGCATCTATGCGTTCGAGGACATAACAATGAGCATGACGTTTTCCGGTCAGGTTGTCGTAGTCACAGGCGCGGCCAACGGCATCGGCCGTGCGACCGCCCAGGCATTCGCCGCCGAAGGCTTGAAAGTGGTAGTCGCCGATCTGGATACCGCAGGGGGCGAGGGCACTGTGGCGCTGATTCGTACAGCCGGCGGCGAAGCGACCTTCGTCCGCTGTAACGTGACCGTCGAGAGCGAAGTGAAAAATCTGATGGACGAGGTGATCAATACCTACGGCCGTCTCGACTATGCCTTCAACAATGCCGGGATCGAAATCGAAAAGGGCAAGCTGGCTGAGGGCTCGATGGACGAGTTCGACGCGATCATCGGCGTCAACGTCAAAGGCGTCTGGCTGTGCATGAAGTATCAGTTGCCATTGCTGCTGGCGCAGGGCGGCGGGGCGATCGTCAACACCGCTTCGGTCGCCGGTCTTGGCGCGGCGCCGAAGATGAGCATTTATGCGGCGTCGAAACACGCAGTGATCGGCCTGACCAAGTCGGCGGCCATCGAATACGCCAAGAAGAAAATCCGCGTCAACGCCGTGTGCCCGGCGGTGATCGACACCGACATGTTCCGTCGCGCCTACGAGGCCGACCCGAAGAAAGGCGAGTTTGCCAACGCCATGCACCCGGTCGGCCGCATCGGCAAGGTCGAGGAAATCGCCAGCGCGGTGTTGTACCTGTGCAGCGACGGTGCGGCGTTCACCACCGGTCATTCACTGGCAGTAGATGGCGGTGTGACCGCGTTCTGAACCTGCTCCCTCACCCAGCAATGTGTATCATATAGTTAGATCGAGCGCTTTTGTCGGCTTTGTCGCACAGCCTCCTGACGGCGGCTGTGATTTACTGCGGCCAGCAAAACGGACAGGAGTTTGTGCGCTCATGGAATTGAGAATCGACCGACAGGCATTGGTGCCAGTGGTGCAGCAAATCGTTGATGGAATGACGGAGTGGGTCGCGCAGAGTGGCGTCGCGCCCGCCACTCGTTTGCCCTCGGTTCGGCAAATTGCCCGGGGCAACTTGCTCAGCCAGTCCTGTGTGACCGAGGCCTGCGAGCGGCTGGTCGCGCAGGGGATTCTGGCTTCATGCCAAGGCACGGGGTTCATGGTGGCCGCATCACCCAAGAGGCTGTGCGGACAGGGCGAGAGCGAGGCTGGTTGCAGTGGCTTCTACGGCGCTGCTGGCGGACTGAAACTGGGCGGTGGCGGCTTGCCCGAGAGCTGGCGCGAGTCCGATGACTTGAGCTATGCGATCCGCGAGGTCGCGCGCACGGACATGGCCAGCCTGTTCAACTACAGCAGCGCGGCAGGCCTTCCGGCGCTGCGCGAGCAGATCGTCAAACGCCTGAAAATATTCAATATCGATGCGCCTGCAGAGCAATTGCTCACCACTGCAGGTGCGAGCCATGCACTGGATTTGATCGTGCGCACCCTGTTGCAAGCGGGAGATTGCGTAGTCGTGGAAACACCCGGATACGCGCCGCTGTTCAACCTGCTGCGCCTGCACGGGGTGAACATGATCGAGGTGCGCCGCACGCCGACCGGGCCTGATCTCGACGCGCTTGAAAGATTGCTGGGTGAATTTCGCCCGGTGGCGATGTTCATCAACAGTCATCACCACAATCCCACGGGTACCAGCCTGACAGCGGCCGCGGCTCAGCAGGTTTTGTACTTGTGCAGGCTGCATGATGTGCGCCTGATCGAAGACGATGTCTACGCCGATCTACACAGTGGTAACGGTACCCGGCTGGCGGCGCTGGATGAACGGGTGATTTACGTCGGCAGTTTTTCGAAAACCCTGAGCAGTTCATTACGGGTCGGTTTCGTCCTCGCCGAACCTGAAGTGATTGCCCGTCTGGCGCAAGTGAAGATGATCAGCAGCATGGGCGCCTCGAGCTTCAGTGAGGCGGTTGTAGCAAGCCTCATGGCCAGCGGCGCTTATCGAAAACTGGTGCAGCGCCAGCGCCAGCGCCTGAATACCGATCGCACCGCTGCATTGCAGTTGCTGGAAGATGCCGATTGGGAGGTGTTCGGCAAGCCTACGGGCGGATTGTTCATTTGGGCGCGGGCCCCGCAGACCGATGATGTTCGGTTGTGCCGCCAGGCTCAGCGCAGTGGTGTGTTGCTGTCGGCGTCCAGTGTGTTCAGTCCGAGTGGCGAAAGCAGCGATTGGCAGCGGATCAATGTGGCGCATGCCTGTGATCCGCGCGCGCGGCAGTTTTTTCGCAACACTTGTGCGGATCGACCTCGAGTGTCCTGAAAACGACGCGGACGTAGCTTTTTGCCATTATTCCGACGCCAGAGACTTGTGCTGCCTGTTGGCCGTTGCGACTCTGCGTTCACAGACTTTGGCAGGGGATTAAGCGCAATGATTTCGGCCGTGCAAGGACGTTTTGCCAACCTCGGTATGGCAAAAAAACTGGGTATCGGATTTGCACTGGTGCTGCTGTTGACCGCGTTGGTCGCGGCGATTGGCGTCTGGTCTCTGCAAACCATCAGTCAGCGTTTTGATGGGCTCAAACAGATGTCATCGCTCAATAGCGGTCTGCTCGATGTGCGGCTGCTGGAGCAGGAATATGCGTTGCGCGGCAATCCGAAAACCGCCGATGCCTTGCGTGAAGGCGTCGATGGGCTGATTGCTCAAGCCAACGCGCTCAAGGCGCAATCAGCGGCCAACGTGCCGGTGATGAACGATGTCGTGCAATCGCTGGAGGCCTATCGCAAGGCCTTCGATGAATTTGTTTCGCTGACCCAGACCAAGGATCTGGCACTGGAGATGGCCAGTTGGTCGGTGTCCAGCGTCGCCAATAACCTCGATGTGTTGCAGTCCGGGTTGGCGGACGACGGCGCCTATACCTTGAAAGAGTCCGAGGGCAAGGACGGTGCGCAATTCATCGAGCAAGCCAGTCAGGTCAGTCAGGTGTCGCGGCTGATGTTGCAGGCGATGAACGAGGCACGGGTTCGTCTGGATCAAAGTCGCAAGGGCGATGCCGACGGTGCCGACAAAGGCAATATCGAGCAGGCCGCGCAGGCTCAGGCGCAGGCCGAGGCGTTGAAGTCCACGGTCAAGGACGAGGGTTATCTGACGGTGCTCAATGAAGTATCGGGGCACATTGCCGGTTTCAACGAGAAGCTGGCGGAGTACACCGGGTTGTTGGCGCAGGAAAAAACCGTCTACGACCAATTGCATCAGCGGGCCGCGCAAGTGGTGGAGCGGGTCAATCAGGCGTACGTCGCTGAAGACGGCGCGATGCAGGCTGAGCTGAAGAAGAATTCGCTGCTGATTATTGCTTCGTCGGCGTTGGCGCTTTTGGTCGGGTTGATTGCGGCGTGGGTGATTACGCGATTGATCGTTGCGCCGTTGCGAAGTGTGATTCAGGTGGCGCAGCAGATTGCGGCGGGGGATTTGAGTGCGACAGTGCCGGTGACGCGTCGTGATGAAATTGGCCAGTTGATGCTGGCGATGCAGCAGATGGGCGCGGGGTTGAGCACGATTGTCAGCGGGTTGCAGGCGGGTATCGAGCAGTTGGCGAGTTCGGCGCAATCGCTGTCGGCAGTGACTGAGCAGACCAATCTTGAGGTCAGCAGTCAGAAGGAGGAAACCGAGCAGGTTGCCACCGCGATGAACCAGATGACGGCGACGGTGCATGATGTTGCGCGTAATGCCGAAGAGGCGGCGTTGGCGGCGCAGACGGCGGACAGCAAGGTCGAAAGTGGTCAGCGGGTGGTGCGGCAGAGCATGGCTCGGATCGAGCAGTTGGCGGATTCGGCAACATCGGCGAGTTCCAGCATCGAGAGCCTGAGTGCCGAGATTCAGAATATCGGCACGGTGCTGGGGGTGATCAAGAGCGTGGCCGAGCAGACCAATCTGTTGGCGTTGAACGCGGCGATCGAGGCGGCGCGCGCCGGGGAGCAGGGCAGGGGTTTTGCGGTGGTCGCGGATGAGGTGCGTGCGTTGGCGCGGCGTACGCAGCAGTCGACCGAGGAGATTGAGCGCTTGGTCAGTGCGTTGCGGGCGGCGGCGCATTCGTCGGTGCAGCAGATTCAGAGCAGTGGTGAGTTGGTGAAGCTGGCGGTGAGTGATGCGCTGCAGACGGAGAGTGCGTTGGGGAGTATTGCGGCGGCTGTTTCGTTGATTCAGCAGATGAATCAGCAGATTGCGGCGGCGGCGGAGGAGCAGAGTTCGGTGGCGGAGGAGATTAATCGCAGTGTGACGAGTATTCGTGCGAGTGCGGATCAGTCTTCGTTGGCTATGCGGGGGAATGCGGCTTCTAGTGTGGAGCTGGCACAGTTGGGGGTTGGGTTGCGGGGGATGGTTGGGCATTTTCGGCTTTGACGCTTTTGGTGTGGCTTGGCGGCCTTTGGGCCGACCATGTTCTTGGGGTTTTGGGTGTATATCCGGATCTTCGGGGGTTGCGGCTGGCGGTTTCGCTCTTACAGCGACTCCCTTTGGCAGACGCCCCAAAGGAAGCAAAGGTCTGGGCCCCGGCGTTCGGCCCGCTCGCTGGGGCTCGGGGTTCCTTCGTTACGGGATTCATCCGGGGGCATCGCCTCCGGTTTGCTTCGCTGCACCTCCTCTCGATGTGTTTGGCTGCGCCAAACGTCGCTGCGCTCCTCCCCCCGGATAAATCCCTCCACTCAGCCTTCCGAAGGGGCCAGCACGGCAAGATCAAAAGCTGCAGCCGAGCTTGCGCTCATCCTGTGTAGGAGCTGCCGAAGGCTGCGATCTTTTGATCTTGCTTTTGATTTTGTAGGAGCAGAGCTTGCTCGCGAAGGCGGCCTGACAGCCGACCCATTTCTACGGTTGTACTCAATCCCTGTGGGAGCAGGCTTGCCAGCGATGACGGCCTCACAACCAACAATTATCTGACTGTCCGCACCCAATCCAATTGTGGGAGCTAGCCTGCTAGCGAAAGCGGCCTGACATTCCCCTCAATCTCCACTCACCACCCACAAAAAAGCCACCTCCCGGTGGCTTCTCTCGTTACTTCTTCAATCAGTCGTAAATCACTTTCTTCTTCCAGTCCGCATCCGCTTCTACATCTTTCAAACCTGTGGTCAGTTGGTTCTCTTCACCTTCCACGGGTGCAATTTTGTCCATGACCTGGGCGTTGGCGCGGGCGAGCAGTTTTTCCAGGTATTGCAGTTGTTCGGCGTAGGCCTGCGGGTCTTGTTGTTTGCGCAGGTATTGCACGCCGCGTTCGAAGGCGAGGCGGGCTTGGCCGGGTTGGTTTTGTTGCAGGGATTGTTGGCCGAGGTTGTTGAAGAATTCGATGTGCAGCAGTACGAGGATGTGGCGGACTTCGCGGATCCACTGTTTGGCTTCGTTCGGTGGCAGGAAGCCGTCGTGGGCGGCGCGGGTGATTTGGCCGTGCAGGGCTTCGAGCAGGAAGCGCACGTCTTTGGCTTTGGCTTCGGTCAGGATCGGTGCCGGCGGGTTGTTGACCGGGATCGATTCGCCCTGGGCGACCAATGCGCTGAGTTCGCTGATGCGCGCTTTGGTGGTGGCGCTGGTTTTTTCCAGGTTGAGCAGGCGCTGGCAGACGTTGAGTTCCAGTCGGGTCAGCAAAAATTTGAGTGCCGGGGTCATGAACTGGCCGGGAAAGGTCTCGGTCAGTTCGCCGCAGCGGCGCAGGCGGTCGTTGAGTTCGACCTTGGTGCGGGCCTTCTCCAGTTTGTTGTTTTCCACCACATGGTTCATGTAGCCAATGGCGATCAGAATTGCGATCCCGGCTACGACTAGCAGGGTGATCATGAGTGGTGTCACCGGTAAGACCTCTTTATAGGGTTCACTTGCGAGTTCAGTGGCTCGGCATTCAGCTGGCTGCCGCTGCTCGACGCGTTGGATCGGTAGCTTGTGTCTGTATCGGCCACGCACTGCTTAGATGAATGCTGGCGCGGTAAGCGCATATGGCCATCACTGTGCGGTGGACTATAACGCCTTGGCGAGTGGCGGAATATAGGCGTCAATCGTCGGGCGACGGAAAAGCCTGATTGACTTGGTAAAGCAGGTCGAAGTCATTGATTTAAATAAATTTATATCAAGGGGTTGACGACCCCTTAATCCATCCATAGAATGCGCGCCACTTACAGCGTAAAGCACACAGCGAAACGCGGTAGGGAGTGAAGTTGTAGCGTGTCCCCTTCGTCTAGTGGCCTAGGACACCGCCCTTTCACGGCGGTAACAGGGGTTCGAGTCCCCTAGGGGACGCCATTGCGGGAATAGCTCAGTTGGTAGAGCACGACCTTGCCAAGGTCGGGGTCGCGAGTTCGAGTCTCGTTTCCCGCTCCATATTCAACAAAAACGCCGATCAGTGATGATCGGCGTTTTTGTTTGTGCGCGGTTTATCGTCGCCCATAAAAAAGGACCTTTACGGTCCTTTTTTTGTTTCTGTTACAGCTTCGGCAGTTGCCCGATGCGCCCCATCATTTCGGTGACGATCTGCAGATCCAGCAAGAACTGGTCAACAGTCTTGAATTCGCCATCGGTGTGCCCGGTGTATTTCACCTCGGGACGCGCCAGACCAAACTGCACGCCATTCGGCAATTCATGCACCGACGTCGCGCCGGCAGAGGTGCCGAACTCGTGCTTCATGCCAAGGTTTTCCGTCGACACTGCCAGCAGCGCCTTGACCCATTCGCCTTCCGGGTTGCGGTACATCGGCTCGGCGATCGAGTAATCGAAGGCCACGACAACGTGGGTTTTCTTCGTCCACGCGCTCAGCTTGTCAGCAATTTCAGCCTTGAGTTTTTCTGGCGATTTGCCCTTCGGCACGCGCAGATTGACTGCCAGTTTGAAGGCTTTGTCGTTCTCACCAACGTAGGTCAAAGAAGTAGTCAGCGGGCCCATGAAGCTGTCGGCGAAACCGACCTTCAAGGTGTTGCCCAGGTAATCCAGGCCCCAGTTGTCGGCGGCATAACGCGCGGCGTCGGTGAACTGATTGTGCTTGAGGGCGACTTTGCCGTTCAGGCTATTGATGAACACCAGCATGCGCGCCACCGGGTTCACACCCGATTCCGGCTCGGAGGAGTGCGCAGAAACACCGGTCACCGTCAGTTTGACGTCTTTGCCATCAACCTTGGCCGCCACTTCGAAGTTGCCGCCGTTGTTTTTGGCGAACTCATTGCCGGCCTTTTGCAGACTGGCCGCCAGTTCGGCGGGTTTGTCCGTCACCAACGTCACGACGGAGGCCGATGGAATCTGGTTGGTCGCCAGGCCGCCGGTCATCGAAGTGATTTCGGCGCCTTTGCCTTCAGCTTTGCGCTTGGCGAAGTTGGCCATCACGGTGCCGTAACCTTTCTCGGCAATTACCACCGGGTAACCGCCATCCAGCGCCATGTTGTAGGCCGGCGTCGGGTTGTGTTCGAAGTAGTAAGGGATCGCATCGCCGGTGGTCTCTTCGGTGGTGTCGACCAGCAGCTTGAAGTTGCGTGCCAGTGGCAGCTTTTCTTCTTTGATGACCTTCATCGCGTACATGGCGACGACGATGCCGTTCTTGTCATCCTCGGTGCCGCGACCGTACATGCGATCGCCAATCAGCGTGACCTTGAACGGATCGAGTTTGGTGCCGTCCTTGAGCACCCAGTTTTCCGGGGTAACCGGCACCACGTCGGCGTGCGCGTGAATGCCGACGACTTCCTCGCCCTGGCCTTCCAGCGAAATCTCGTAAACGCGGTTATCGACGTTGCGGAAATTCAGGTTGAAAGACTCGGCCAGGCTCTTGATCTTGGCAGCGATCTTGATGAACTCAGGGTTGTCGTGCTGTGCCACACCTTCCTTCTGGAAGGTCGGAATCTCGACCAGTTCGCGCAGGGTTTCCAGCGCGGCTTTGCCGTACTTCACGCGCGTATAGATGCCCAGCAGACGATGAATCTCGTTCTGCTGCTCAGCGTTCAGGGTTTTGTTGTCGAGGAAAGCGCTGATGGCCGGGCCGAGGTTGTCGGTTTTAGCGATGTCGCTTTTGGCCAGACTGCCCAGAAACTCGCGAAAATCCGTGACGGTTTTGGCGTCGAAGGATTTCAGGATGACCGCGCTCTGCTCTGGGGTGATGTTGGCTTGAGCGGCAGTGGTGAACGAGGCGAGGCTGGCCAGCATCAGGGTAGCGGCGGCCAGTTGCTTGGGGGAAAAGTCCATTACGGAGGCATTCCTTTGCAGGCGGTTAATGAGATGTTGCCGACGGGTGTGTCAGAAACATTTCGCAAACTAACACTGCAAGCACCTGCCGTGGGAGGCTCTAAACGGGATGTGTCGCACAGAACTGCAAAAGAGGCGCACAAATGAAAAAGTCCCGGCGGGCATCGCCGGGACTTTTTTTGCATTACATGGAGAGCATCAAGCGCCCGGCGAACAGAATCAAAATCACCCCCATGCTGCGTTCGAACCAGTGGCCCATGCGCATAAACAGCACGCGTACTTTGTTGCTGGAGAAGAACAGCGCGACGATGACAAACCACAGCGCGTTTACAAAACACATCCACAAACCGTAAAGCGCCTGGATTTGCAGGGGCGTGCTGGCGCTGATGATCGTGGTGAAGATCGCCAGGAAAAACAGGGTTGCTTTGGGATTGGTCGCATTGGTCAGAAAACCGGTGCTGAACGCTTTGAACAAAGACTGTTCCACCAGCGGTTCGTCGGCCGCTTTTTCCCCTTCCAGCGCTGTCTTCGGTTTGCTGCGAATCAGGCTGACACCGAGGTACAAAATGTAAGCACCGCCAACCACTTTGGCCACGGTCAGCAACCACGGCGTGGTGTGCATCAACGCGCCGACCCCAAGCAACGTGTACAAAACGTGCACGGAAATTCCCGCACCGATGCCCAGCGCTGTGCAGATTCCCACCAGTCGCCCGAAGCGCACGCTCTGGCGGATGGTCACCGCGAAATCAGGGCCGGGAGCGACCACGGCAAGGAAGTGAATGGTGGCCAGCGCCAGAAACTCGCCCAGGTAATTCGAATACATCTCAGCTCCAGAAAGTCAGGGGTGAAGCATTGCCGCGATAGCCGACAAAGAAGGAAAGGCTCAAACGCGGATCGGCCACGCCCGGGGTCACCGAGTGCATGCAGCGCGAATTGAACATGATGAAATCGCCGGGTTCGGGGCGTACCTCAAGGGCCGGGCGGCCTAACAGCGCCGGGTCGATGCCGTAGCTGTCGCCGCGCATTTCGTCGAACTGATCCGGCGTGATGTCGTCGTCCCACATCTGCAATGCGCCGCCCTCGGTGGGCATGTTCAGGTACACGTTGCAGGCAAATTGCGCATCGAGGCTGCGCGCCTGAAAACTGTCCGGGGCGTCCTTGGCGAAAATGTCGTGATGGGCGAGAAAGCACACGCCGGGTTTCACCACGCGCGACAGGCCGACGTACATTTTGCGTCCGTAGAGGTTTTCCAGATGCGCACCGGCCGGCCAGGATTCGTCGAGCATGCAGCGCAGCGTGTCGACCGGCGAGGAGTAGGGCGCGCAGCGATGGCGCAACTCGGCGATGTTGCGGGTGGCGAGTTCGAAGTAGTCCTCGATCAGCATCGGCTGATTTTCTGCCTCGTAAAACGCCATGCCGATTCGGCCGATACTCGGCGCGTTGATGTAGCCCTCATAACCTGGGGCAAGAATCTTGTCGCCAATTTCGATCGCCAGCGGCTTGGGCAAAAAGCCTTTGACGCGGATGGCGAGGACTTCTTCGTTGGCCAGTTTTTTTATGCACGTCTCATCGAGACGCTCGACGTCTAGCATCATTTTATTTTAGGTCCATCTATCGATAGTCAACGGAACCGGCGAGTGCGGTTCCACGGCGTCGGGCGCTGCGTGGCGGCAGCGCCCGAAATGCTCAATCCACGCTGTAGTGGACGGACAGCGTGCCCTTCTTCTGCGAGAGGGACGCGATCGTGACTGTGCCCAGATCCTTCAGGCTACGTACATGGGTGCCGCCGCAGCCGTAGGCTGGCAGCTCACCGAAACTGATTTCCCGCGCGCCTTCGCGCAGCGAGGTGAGGCGTGGCAGATCATGTTCGATCCACTGGCCGACGCCGTATTGAACGGTCTCGACATCGACTTCCTGAGCGACATCGCTCGGCTTGAATTGCACTCGGCCTTCGTCCGGCCAGTGATGCGCCTTGATCGGTGTCCAGCCCATTGCCTGGACGAAATGACCGATCAGGTGCCCGGCCGAATGCATGCGTGTGTTGAAGCGGCGGCGATCTTCGTCGACGCGGATACAAGTCATGCCGAGCGGTACCGGGCGATCAACGAAATGCACGATGCGCTCTGGCTCCTGCACCACGCGCAGCACCTGGCTTTCGCCGATCAAGCCGGTATCGCAAGGCTGACCACCGCCCTGCGGGTGAAACAGGGTGGCACGGAGCACCACGGCATATTCGTTTTCGTGGGGTGTGCAGTCGAGGACTTCCACGTTGGCCTTGAGGTCATCACTGTGGAAAAACAGGCGAAGCGTCATGTTTCAGGCCTTATTAAAGTTCTGTTTTTATTATATGAATCGTGCAATAACGTGATAATCCATCCAAACATCAAAGGACTTGTGCGCTGTGAGCATCAATCTGCCGCTACCGCTGCTCGGTGAAATGGCGATTTTCGTCAAGGTCGTGGAGACCGGCAGCTTCTCTGAAGCGGCTCGCCAACTGGGCTCTTCGCCGTCGGCGGTCAGTCGCAGCATCTCGCGGTTGGAGAAAGCCCTGGCCACGCGCTTGTTGCAGCGCACCACGCGCAAACTGCGCTTGAGCGATGGCGGCGAAGAGGTGTTCAAGCGCTGTCAGGAGATGGTCAGCGCGGCCAAGTCGGTGATGGAAATCAGCGGCCAGTTCACCCACGAAGCGGAAGGGCTGGTGCGCGTCAGCGTGCCGAAAGCGGTGGGGCGTTTTGTGATTCATCCGCACATGCCGGAGTTTCTGCGGCGCTATCCCAAAGTCGATGTCGAGTTATTGCTGGAGGATCGGCAGGTCGATCTGATCGATGATCATGTTGATCTGGCCATCCGCATCACCGATCGGCCGCCGGCGGGGTTGGTCGGACGTCAATTACTGACCATCGACCATATGCTCTGCGCCACGCCGCAATACCTCGCCGAGCACGGTACACCCACGCATCCGCATGACCTGCTCAATCACAGTTGTATTTATCTGGGCGAAACCCCGAGCGATGCGCGCTGGAAATTCAAGAAGGGCAGCAAAGCGGTGACGGTCGGGGTGCGCGGTCGCTATGCCGCCAATCACACTGGCGTGCGACTGGGCGCAGTGTTGCAGCACATCGGCATTGGCAGCCTGCCGTACTTCACTGCGCGTTATGCGTTGGAGCAGAAGTTGGTGGTGCAGGTGTTGCCCGACTGGACATTTTTGGCGTCTTACCACGGTGGGCTGTGGTTACTGCATTCGCCCACACGGTATCTGCCGCCGAAGCTGCGGGTGCTTATCGATTTTCTGGTGGAGTGTCTGGAGAAGGAACCGACCCTGAGCAAGCCGGGGAAGGTAGGCAATGCGAGTAACGCCGCGATGGCGTATGAACTGCCTGAAAGCGAAGGGTTGTTGTAGCGCAAAAGCAAAAGATCGCAGCCTGCGGCAGCTCCTACAGGGGATTGCGTAATTCCCCTGTAGGAGCTGCCGAAGGCTGCGATCTTTTGATCTTCAACCAATCTATTTGATCAGTGCTTGCTGTCCTGAGCAGACATCGCCAGCAACTGCTTTTCCTGATTCCAGTCGAACGGTTCGTCGTTCTGTTCAGCTTCGAAACGACGTTCTTCCAGCGCCTGATACAAGTCGATTTCTTCATCGGCCAGGTAATGCAGGCAGTCACCGGCGAAGAACCACAGCAGATCCCGCGGGATCAGGTGGGCAATTTGCGGATAACGGCTAATCACTTGAGTCAGGATGTCCTGGCCCAGGTATTGGCTTTCGATCGGATCGATCGGCAACGAAGCGAGCAGTTCGTCGAAACGCTCCAGAAACAAGGCATGGCTTTCTTCGGGAACCTGTTCGGCCTCACCTACGGCGACCAGGATACTGCGCAGGTGGTCGAGCAACACAAGATGATCGGCAACGACGTTGGACACGAGATAAGTCCTCAAGAGCAAAACGGGCGCGGGAGTATAAAGCTCCTGCGCCCGCTTGGACATGGGTCTTAGGATCAGCGGACTTTGCCCTCTGCCTGTTTCAGCTCCTCTTTGTCGAAATCATCGACATCGATCACCTTGCGTCGCGCCGCTTCGGCATCACGCAGGCTCTGCGCTTCCACCGCTTGCAGTACGCCGGCCTCCAGTGCCGCGTCGATCGCGTGTTCGCCGGCGACCGGTTTGACCTGACCGCTTTTCAGCGACGCATGCAGCTTTTTATGCAGCGGTTGCGCAGTCGTCAGCAGATCGCTGGCGTGTTGCAGCGCACCCACCGCATCGTCCGGCGATTGTGGGCGATAGCAACCGGCGAGCAGTTCTTCCAGCGCCGGATCACCTTTCGCCCGACCAATCACGCCAGCCACTTCGGCCCCGAGTTTGTCCGACGGGCCTTTGTGACGACGGCCAAACGGGAAGACGATGACGCGCAGCAGGCAACCGAAGACTTTGTTCGGGAAGTTGCGCAGCAACTCGTCCATGGCCCGCTCCGCCTGGCCGAGGCTTTCTTCCATCGCCCAGCGGAACAGCGGCTCCATGTACGCCGGCGAATCCAGATCGTGATAACGCTTGAGCGCAGCCGACGCCAGATACAGGTTGCTCAACACATCGCCCAGTCGCGCCGACAGACGCTCGCGGCGTTTCAGCTCACCGCCGAGCAGCATCATGCTGAAGTCGGCAAGCATCGCGAACGCGGCTGCCTGACGGTTAAGCGCGCGGAAGTAGCCTTGGCTGATCTTGTCGCCCGGCGCATGTTCGAAGTGGCCGAAACCAAGGTTCAGCACCAGCGTGCTGGCGGCGTTGCTCACGGCAAAACCGATGTGCTTGAGCAGCAGACCGTCGAACTCTTTCAGCGCCTGATCCTTGTCCTCACGACCGGCCAGGGCCATTTCCTTGAGCACGAATGGATGGCAGCGAATCGCGCCCTGACCGAAGATCATCAGGTTGCGCGACAGGATGTTCGCGCCTTCCACGGTGATGAAGATCGGCGCGCCGTTCCAGCTGCGCCCAAGGTAGTTGTTCGGGCCCATGATGATCGCCTTGCCGCCGTGGACATCCATGGCGTGGCTGATGCATTCGCGGCCGCGTTCGGTGAGGTGGTACTTGAGGATCGCCGACAGCACCGACGGTTTCTCACCCAAATCCACCGCGTTGGCCGTGAGCATCCGCGCCGCGTCCATCATCCACGCGTTACCGCCGATGCGCGCCATCGCTTCCTGAATACCTTCGAACGCCGACAGCGGCACGTTGAACTGCTCACGAATCTGCGCGTACTGGCCGGTGACCAGACTGGTGAATTTCGCCGCACCGGTACCCACCGCTGGCAGCGAAATCGAACGGCCGACCGACAGGCAGTTCATCAGCATCATCCAGCCTTTGCCGAGCATCTCTTGACCGCCGATAAGGAAGTCCAGCGGGATAAACACGTCTTTGCCCGAGTTCGGGCCGTTCATGAACGCCGCGCCCAATGGCAGGTGACGACGGCCGATTTCGACGCCGTCGGTGTCGGTCGGAATCAGCGCCAGGCTGATGCCGAGGTCTTCCTTGTCGCCGAGCAAGTGCTCTGGGTCATACGCTTTGAATGCGAGGCCGAGCAGCGTCGCCACCGGCCCGAGGGTGATGTAGCGTTTTTCCCAGTTCAGGCGCAGACCAATGACTTCCTGACCTTCCCACTGACCTTTGCAGATAATCCCGGTGTCGGGCATTGCACCGGCATCGGAACCGGCGAGCGGGCCGGTGAGGGCGAAGCATGGAATGTCGTCGCCACGGGCCAGGCGTGGCAGGTAGTGATTGCGTTGTTCGTCGGTGCCGTAATGCAGCAACAGTTCGGCCGGGCCGAGAGAGTTGGGCACCATCACGGTGGAGGCGAGGTCGCCGCTACGGGTTGCGAGTTTCATCGCCACTTGCGAGTGGGCGTAAGCCGAGAAGCCTTTACCGCCAAATTCTTTCGGAATGATCAGGGCAAAAAAACCGTGTTCCTTGATGTGTGTCCAGGCCTCCGGCGGCAAGTCCATCGACTGGCCGATCTGCCAGTCAGTGACCATCGCGCACAGTTCTTCGGTCGGGCCATCGATGAAGGCTTGTTCTTCTTCGGTCAGTTGCACCTTGGGATAGGCCAGCAGTTTGTCCCAGTCCGGACGGCCGCTGAACAGCTCACCATCCCACCACACGGTGCCGGCATCGATCGCGTCGCGCTCGGTCTGCGACATCGGCGGCAGGGTTTTCTGGAACCAGTTGAACAGCGGCGCGGTGAAATGTTTGCGGCGCAGCTCAGGCAGCAGCAACGGCGCGGCGACCACCGCCAGCAGCACCCAGAACACCAGCAGCAGCCAGCCCGGTGCGTGACTGAAAATGCCCATTGCCAATAAGTAGACGGCAACGATGCCCAACGCGGGCAGCGGGGCGATACGCCGGTGGGCGATATACGCCACGCCGACAATCAAAACCAGTATCCACAACAACAGCATATTTCAGTCCTCCGTGAACCAAGGCAAATCGACCCTCCAGAGCTTAGACCGCATCTGCAAAACCGGGTGGTCAGACCAAGGTGATTGAAATCGTGGGAAACCCCGGATGGTGTTCGTAGGTTCGGTGGGCAACACGTGTGGGAAATCGTTCGGTGATCCCGCGTCTTTGCGTCCAAGTTTGGCCGAAACGTCGTTATCTCTGTGCTTGAGCTGTCGCTAGACTCCAGTTTCATCAAGGAGATTGTCGTCATGCACGAATATCTGAGTCCCGGCCGCTTCACCGATAGTGACCACCCGGCGGTGGTGGAGTTCGCTGAACGACACCGGGGTGCCAGCCGCGACCCGGTCGAGCAGGCGATCAATCTTTATTACGCCGTGCGCGAAGCGGTGCGCTACAACCCTTACACCTTCAGCCGTGATCCGCAAACCCTGCGTGGCAGCTATGCATTGGCGGCGGGGGAGAGTTATTGCGTGCCCAAAGCCACGCTGCTCGCCGGTTGCGCGCGGCATTGCGGGATCCCCGCGCGGATCGGTCTGGCCGACGTGAAGAATCATTTATCGACGCCACGTCTGCTCGAATTGCTGAAAAGCGACATGTTCGCCATGCACGGCTACACCGAGTTTTTCCTCAACGATCGTTGGGTAAAGGCCACACCGGCGTTCAACCAGAAACTCTGCGAACTGTTCAACGTCGCGCCGCTGGAGTTCGACGGCATCAACGACAGTGTTTTCCACCCGTTCAACCGTGATGGCGCGCAGTTGATGGAGTACCTGGTCGATCACGGCCAGTTCACCGATGTGCCGGAAACCTTCTTCTTCGAACACCTCGAAAAATGCTATCCGCACCTGTTCGGCGATCAGCAGCCACAACTGTTGGGCGACATGCACTGCGATGTAAGCCGCGTCTGATCCGGCGTATGCTGGCCGCCCACTCATTTGCAAAGAGGCGGTCATGCTGAAGATCTGGGGACGGAAAAACTCATCGAATGTCAGGAAGCCATTGTGGGCTGCCGAGGAACTCGGTCTGGCTTACGAGGCGATCGATGCCGGTGGCGCGTTCGGTGTGGTCGACACGCCGGAGTACCGGGCGATGAACCCGAACGGGCGCGTGCCGGTGATTGAAGACGACGGTTTCGTGCTGTGGGAATCCAACGCCATCGTGCGCTATCTGCTGGGCAAACATGCGCCGAACAGTGCTTGGTATTCGGCCGATCCGCAAGCCCGCGCCCTCGCAGACAAGTGGATGGACTGGACAACCTCGAGTTTTGCCGGGCCGTTCCGCACGGTGTTCTGGGGCGTCTTGCGCACCCCGGCGGACAAGCAGGACTGGCCTGCGATCAACGCTGCGATCAAGGAATGCAGCGAGTTGCTGAGCATGGCCGACGACGCGCTGGCCAGCCAACCGTATCTCTCCGGTTCAGACATTGGCATGGGCGATATCCCGCTGGGCAGTTTCATTTATGCCTGGTTCGAAATGCCCATCGAACGCGCCCCGCAACCGCATCTGCAAGCCTGGTACGAGCGCCTGAAGCAGCGTCCGGCCTACAAAAAAGCCGTTATGACCGCGTTGACTTAATACCTACTATCGACACACTTGACTGTACTTGTACGGCGGCGGCAAGCACCATTGCGCACTTGCGCTGCGGTTGCATCCATCGCCGCCGTCTCCTTTCTTCCTTCCATGGTGCGTAAATCAGATATGAGTTCCGCTCTGTCCATCCGGCAGCTAACCAAAACCTACGGCAACGGGTTCCAGGCCTTGAGTGGTATCGATCTGGACGTCGCCGAAGGTGACTTTTTCGCCTTGCTCGGCCCCAACGGTGCCGGCAAATCCACGACCATCGGCATTCTCTCGACCCTGGTCAACAAGACCAGCGGCAGCGTGAATATCTTCGGTCATGACCTCGACAAGAATCCTGCGCAGCTCAAGCGCTCGATCGGCGTGGTGCCGCAGGAATTCAACTTCAATCAGTTTGAGAAGACCTTCGACATCGTCGTCACTCAGGCCGGTTACTACGGCATTCCGGCGAAGATCGCCAAGGAACGCGCCGAGCAGTACCTGACGCAACTGGGCTTGTGGGACAAGCGCGATGTGCCGTCGCGTTCGCTGTCCGGCGGCATGAAGCGCCGTTTGATGATCGCCCGCGCGCTGGTGCACGAACCGCGTCTGCTGATCCTCGATGAACCGACCGCAGGCGTCGACATCGAGTTGCGCCGCTCGATGTGGACGTTCCTCACCGAACTGAACCAGAAAGGCATCACCATCATCCTCACCACGCATTATCTGGAGGAGGCTGAGCAGCTGTGCCGCAACATCGGCATTATCGACCACGGCACCATCGTCGAGAACACCAGCATGAAACAGTTGCTGGGCCAGTTGCACGTGGAAACCTTCTTGCTCGATCTGAAAAACGACTTGAGCGTCACGCCGCAATTGCTCGGCTACCCCGCGCGGTTGATCGACAGCCATACCCTGGAAGTCCAGGTCGACAAATCCATGGGCATTACGGCGTTGTTCACTCAATTGGCGCAGCAGAACATCGAAGTGCTGAGCCTGCGCAACAAAACCAATCGCCTTGAGGAGCTGTTCGTGTCTCTGGTGGAGAAAAATCTGTCGAAGGTGGCGGTATGAGTTCCGAGTTACGTCCCAACCTCGTCGCCCTCAACACCATCGTTTATCGCGAGGTCCGACGCTTCACGCGGATCTGGCCGCAGACCCTGCTGCCGCCGGCGATCACCATGGTTTTGTACTTTGTGATCTTCGGTAACCTGATCGGTCGACAGATCGGCGACATGGGTGGCTTCACCTACATGCAATACATCGTGCCGGGGCTGATCATGATGTCGGTGATCACCAACTCCTACGGCAACGTGGTCTCGAGCTTCTTCGGCAGCAAGTTCCAGCGTTCCATCGAGGAATTGATGGTCTCGCCGGTGTCGCCGCACACGATCCTGATCGGCTATACCTGCGGCGGCGTGCTGCGCGGTTTGATGGTCGGCGTGATCGTGACGATTCTGTCGATGTTCTTCACCGATTTGCAGGTGCATCACCTCGGCGTGACGATTTTGGTGGTGGTACTGACGGCGACGATCTTCTCGCTGCTGGGCTTTATCAACGCCGTATTCGCGCGCAACTTCGATGATATTTCGATCATTCCGACGTTCGTGCTGACGCCGCTGACTTATCTGGGTGGCGTGTTCTACTCGATCACCTTGCTGCCGCCGTTCTGGCAGACCGTGTCGCTGGCCAACCCGGTGCTGCACATGGTCAACGCCTTCCGTTACGGCATTCTCGGTGTGTCGGACATCAAGATCGGCATCGCGATCACCTTTATGCTGGTGGCGACAGTAGTGCTGTACCTCGGTTGTGCGCGGCTGCTGGTGAGCGGGCGCGGGATGCGTACCTGATCCACACACAATCCCTGTAGGAGCTGCCGAAGGCTGCGATCTTTCAATCTTGAAGATCACAATCAAAAGATCGCAGCGTGCCGCAGCTCCTACAGTTCGTGTCCAGATAAAACGAAACAAAACGGCCTCGCATAGCGGAGGCCGTTTTGCATTGAGGATGTGTCGTTGGCCAACCCGGTGCTGCACGTGGTCAACGCCTTCCGTTACGGCATTCTCGGTGTGTCCGACATCAAGATCGGCATCGCCATCACCTTCATGCTGGTGGCGACGGTGGTGCTGTACCTCGGTTGTGCGCGGTTGCTGGTGAGTGGGCGCGGGATGCGTACCTGATCCACACACAATCCCTGTAGGAGCTGCCGAAGGCTGCGATCTTTTGATCTTGAAGATCACAATCAAAAGATCGCAGCGTGCCGCAGCTCCTACAGATAGTGTCCAGATAGCACAAACCAAAACGGCCTCCCATCGCGGAGGCCGTTTTGCATTCAGGATTTGCGACTTTTCTTGCGCCGTGCCCACTGCCGCGCCACCCACCAACGCCAATACATCATCACCATAAAATAGGCGAGGGCACCGAGCACCAGCCCCACCACCACCGATCCCAGCAAAAACGGCTGCCACAACGTCGACAACTCACCGCTGATCCATTCCCAGGTCAGCTCATCGGGCAGATGCCGCGCGGGCACATCCATCAGCCACGCCCCGGCCTGATAGGTGCAGAAAAACACCGCCGGCATAGTGATCGGATTGGTCAGCCAGACCAGGCTAACCGCAATCGGCATATTGCCGCGCACCATGACGGCAAGCGCGGCAGCCACCAGCATCTGCGCCGGAATCGGCAGGAAAGCGGCAAACAATCCGACCGCCATCGCCCGCGCGACCGAGTGGCGATTGAGGTGCCAGAGGTTCGGGTCATGCAGCAACTTGCCGAGAAAGCGTAAGGATTTGTGTTCCCTGATGCTCGTCGGGTCGGGCATGTAACGTTTGAATAAGCGCCGGGGCATAAGGCTTCTCGGTCGGTTAAGGCGGCAAGTATGTCTGGATTCAATGAACCGCCCATTCAGACTTTGTGACAATTGTTGACGGCGCGAGTGCGCAACACCCGCTATGCCTAAGAACGGGACTCTCAAGGACGGGCTTATGCGCACAGGGATGATGGCGCTGGCAGTCGGTCTGCTGGCCCCGATGTTTTTACCGGCATTACCGCCGGTCGGGTTGATGCTGGTGTTGCCGGTGGTGGGTTTGATGCTGCTGCCGTTTCGCAGCTATCCCTTGGCATTTTTATTGTTTGGCTTTACCTGGGCTTGTGTGAGTGCGCAATGGGCGCTGAATGATCGATTGCCCGCCCATCTCGACGGTGAAACCCGTTGGCTCGAAGGGCGGGTGGTTGGCTTGCCGCAAAATGCGGACGGCGTGGTGCGTTTCGAACTGGCCGATGCGCACTCGCGTCACGAAAAACTGCCGTCGCTGCTGCGTCTGGCCTGGTACGCCGGGCCGCCGGTCAACAGCGGCGAGCGCTGGCGACTGGCAGTCAAACTCAAGCGTCCCGTTGGTTTGCTCAATCCGGATGCGTTCGATTATGAGGCGTGGCTGCTCGCGCAACGTGTCGGCGCGACCGGCACAATCAAGGATGGCCAGCGCCTGAGTGAAGCACGCTGGGCCTGGCGCGACAGCATTCGTCAGCGCTTGCTGGCAGTCGACGCGCAAGGTCGCGCCGGAGCATTGGCGGCGCTGGTGCTGGGCGACGGTTCGGGGCTCAGTCGTGAGGATTGGCAGATTTTGCAGGACACCGGCACTGTGCATTTGCTGGTGATTTCCGGGCAGCACATCGGTTTGCTGGCGGCGGTGATGTACCTGCTGATTGCCGGGCTCGCGCGTTTTGGACTGTGGCCATTGCGCTGGCCATGGTTGCCGTGGGCCTGCGGATTGGCGTTCGCGGCGGCGCTGGGTTACGCCTTGCTCGCTGGTTTCGATGTGCCGGTGCAGCGCGCCTGCGTGATGGTCGGATTAGTGCTGTTGTGGCGCCTGCGCTTTCGTCATCTGGGTGCATGGTGGCCGCTGTTGCTGGCGTTCAACGGCGTGCTGTTGCTGGAACCGCTTGCCAGTTTGCGTCCGGGTTTGTGGCTGTCGTTCGCGGCAGTTGCGGTGTTGATTTTCACCTTTGGCGGCCGCTTGGGCGCGTGGCGTTGGTGGCAAACGTGGACGCGGGCGCAATGGTTGATTGCCATCGGTTTATGCCCGGTGCTGCTGGCGCTGAATCTGCCGATCAGTCTGAGCGGGCCGTTGGCGAATTTGCTCGCGGTGCCGTGGATCAGTCTGGTGGTGTTGCCGCCGGCGCTGCTCGGCACTGTGTTGTTGCCGGTTCCTTATGTCGGCGA
Source organism: Pseudomonas sp. NPDC088429 (assembly GCF_044753305.1). Taxonomy (NCBI): domain Bacteria; kingdom Pseudomonadati; phylum Pseudomonadota; class Gammaproteobacteria; order Pseudomonadales; family Pseudomonadaceae; genus Pseudomonas; species Pseudomonas sp. NPDC088429. Next base: position 25,553 of record NZ_JBIVMX010000054.1, read on the forward strand.
AGGGCTGCTGTGGCTGGCCGGTGGCTTGATCGATTGGCTGTTTCGCGCGCTGGCGCTGATTGCCGGGCAATGGCCTGCGTGGACTGCGCCGTCGATACCGTTCTGGGTGTGGATTCTCGGCAGTCTCGGCGCCGTGCTGTTGCTATTGCCACGCGGGGTGCCGCTGCGGCCGCTGGGCTGGCCGTTGCTGCTGATTCTGGTGGTGCCGCCGCGCGAGCGACTGGACGAGGGATTGGCCGATGTCTGGCAGCTCGATGTCGGCCAAGGCCTGGCGATCCTGATCCGAACCCGCCATCACACGCTGCTCTACGACGCCGGCCCGCGCTTCGGCGATTTCGATCTCGGCGAACGCGTGGTGCTGCCAGCCTTGCGCAAACTCAGCGTGGACAATCTTGATGTGATGCTGCTCAGTCACGCCGACGCCGATCATGCCGGCGGTGCGCTGGCGATTGCGCGGGGCATGAAAGTCGTCCGTGTATTGAGCGGCGATCCGCCGGGCCTGCCTGCCGAATTGAGCGCTGAAGCCTGCGAAAGTGGCGAGCAATGGCAGTGGGACGGTGTGCGTTTTCAACTGTGGATGTGGGCGGACGCCCGCGACAGCAACCAGCGCTCCTGCGTGTTGCAGATCGAAGCCAACGGCGAGCGTTTGCTGCTGACCGGCGATATCGATGTGCATGCCGAGCGCGTTCTGCTCGACAGTCCACTGGCGGTGCCGACGCAATGGCTGCAATCCCCGCACCATGGCAGTCGTAGCTCGTCATCCATGGCCCTGCTCAACGCGCTGAAGCCCGAAGCCGTGCTGATCTCCCGAGGCCACGGCAACTCCTTCGGCCATCCGCACCCGACCGTGCTGGCGCGTTATCGCAAACAAGGCCTGCGCATCTACGACAGCGCCGAGCAGGGCGCCATTCATCTGCAACTGGGCCGCTTTCAAGCGCCGTGGACGATGCGTCAACAGCGGCGTTTCTGGCGCGATCCGCCTGCGCTCGCCCGTTGATCGGTGCCAGCATGGATGGCACATCACGGTCGTCGGAGCGGCGGGTCTTAATCGCGGATCGGTATGGTAAAGTGGCGCACTTTTTCGAGGGGACTGTCACTGTGTGGGAATTGGTCAAATCCGGCGGCTGGATGATGTTGCCGATCATTCTGAGTTCCATCGCGGCCATGGCGATTGTCGCCGAGCGCCTGTGGACCCTGCGCGCCAGTCGCGTCACCCCCGAGCATTTGTTGGGCCAGGTCTGGGTCTGGATCAAGGACAAACAGCTCAATAAAGAAAAACTCAAGGAATTGCGCGCCAACTCGCCGCTGGGGGAAATCCTCGCCGCGGGTCTGGCCAACTCCAAGCATGGTCGCGAGATCATGAAAGAGTGCATCGAAGAGGCCGCCGCTCGCGTCATCCACGAGCTCGAACGCTACGTCAACGCGCTGGGCACCATCGCTGCGATGTCGCCGTTGCTGGGCCTGTTGGGTACGGTGCTGGGCATGATCGACATTTTCAGTGCCTTCACCGGTTCCGGCATGACCACCAACGCCTCGGTATTGGCCGGTGGTATCTCGAAAGCGTTGATCACCACGGCAGCGGGCCTGATGGTCGGTATTCCGGCGGTGTTCTTCCACCGGTTCCTGCAACGCCGCATCGACGAGTTGGTGGTCGGCATGGAGCAGGAAGCGATCAAACTGGTTGAAGTGGTGCAGGGCGACCGTGACGTCGATCTGGCCGAGGGCCGCGCGTGAAATTTCGTCGCAAACCACGGGAAACGATCGACATCAACCTCGCGTCGCTGATCGACGTGGTGTTTATCCTGCTGCTGTTTTTCGTCGTGACCACCACGTTTACCCGCGAAACCCAGTTGCGCGTTGATCTGCCGGAAGCCGTCAGCGGCTCGCCCGCCGAAGATCAGCAGCTCAAGCAGATCGACGTGGCCATCAGCGCTGAAGGCGTGTTTTCGGTGAACAACAAGATTCTGCCGAAGAACGATCTGGCGACATTGATGGAAGCCATGCAGAAAGAATCCAACGGTGACACCAATATGCCGTTGTCGATCAGTGCTGACGGCAAGACTCAACACCAATCCGTGATCACCGCCATGGACGCGGCCGGCAAGCTCGGTTTCAGCCATCTGCGCATGACCACGGTCGAGGCGGCGCCCAAATCCTGATGAGCCTGTCCGATCGCTTGCTCGCCGCGTGGTATCAGGGGCACCCGGCCCTGACGTTGCTGCGGCCGCTGGAAATGTTGTATCGCCGCGTGGTGGTCAACAAGCGTCAGCGTTTTCTCGATGGCCAAGGTGAAATTTATCAGCCGCCCGTGCCATTGATCGTGGTCGGCAACATCACCGTGGGCGGCACCGGCAAAACGCCGATGATCCTCTGGTTGATCGAACACTGCCGGCGCAGCGGTTTGCGGGTTGGTGTGGTTAGCCGTGGTTACGGGGCGAAGCCGCCGCAATTGCCATGGCGCGTCGAGGCCGACCAGACCGCTGACATCGCTGGCGACGAGCCACTACTGATCGTCCAGCGCACCGGCGTGCCATTGATGATCGATCCCGATCGCAGCGCCGCCGTCAAAGCCTTGCTCGCCAGTGAACCGCTGGATCTGATTCTCTCCGACGATGGCATGCAGCATTACCGTCTGGCGCGAGACCTGGAGCTGGTGTTGATTGATGCCGCTCGCGGTCTCGGCAACAAGCGCTGCCTGCCGGCGGGGCCGTTGCGTGAGCCGATCGAACGTCTGCAAAGCGTCGACGGCGTATTGTTCAATGGTGCCACCGAAGATCGCGACGACGGTTTCGCTTTCCATCTGCAACCGACCGCGCTGGTCAATCTGCGCAGCGGCGAGCGTAAACAGCTCGATCTTTTTCCAGCAGGCCAGGCCGTGCACGCAGTCGCCGGGATCGGCAATCCGCAACGTTTCTTCAATACCCTCGAAGCGCTAGACTGGCGCGCAGTCCCGCATGCTTTTGCCGACCACGCCGAATACAGCGTGCAAGCCTTGAATTTCACACCGTCATTGCCGTTGGTGATGACCGAAAAGGACGCGGTGAAGTGCCGTGCCTTCGCTGCTGCCGACTGGTGGTATCTGGCGGTCGATGCCGTGCCGTCGCCGGCCTTCGTGGCCTGGTTCGACACACAGCTGATGCGCCTGCTGCCCGATCGGCTTTTGCCTTAACTCATTTATCAGGGAAAGTTCATGGACACCAAATTGCTCGACATCCTCGCGTGCCCGATCTGCAAAGGCCCGCTCAAGCTCAGCGCCGACAAGACCGAACTGATCAGCAAGGGTGCCGGCCTGGCGTACCCGATCCGCGATGGCATTCCGGTGATGCTCGAAAGCGAAGCCCGCACCCTGACCACTGACGAGCGTCTGGATAAATGACCACCGCGTTCACCGTTGTCATCCCGTCGCGTTACGCCTCGACCCGTCTGCCCGGCAAACCGCTGCTGGACATCGCCGGCAAGCCGATGATCCAGCACGTCTGGGAACAGGCGAGCAAAAGCAGCGCGAGCCGCGTGGTCGTTGCGACTGACGATCCGCGCATCGTCGAGGCCTGCAAAGGCTTTGGCGCCGAGGTGGTGCTGACCCGTGAAGATCACAATTCCGGCACTGATCGTCTGGCTGAAGTCGCAGCGAAACTGGGCCTTGAGCCTGACGCGATCGTGGTCAACGTGCAGGGCGACGAGCCGCTGATCCCGCCGAGCGTGATCGATCAGGTCGCTGCCAATCTGGCCGCGCACACCGAAGCGCGCATGGCCACGCTGGCCGAGCCGATCGAAGACGTGGAAACCCTGTTCAATCCGAACGTGGTCAAGGTCGTCAGCGACATCAACGGTCTGGCGCTGACCTTCAGCCGCGCGACTTTGCCATGGGCACGCGATGCCTTCGCCAAAAGCCGCGAGCAACTGCCGGAAGGTGTGCCGTACCGTCGCCATATCGGCATTTATGCCTACCGCGCCGGGTTCCTTCAGGACTTCGTGAGCTGGGGCCCGTGCTGGCTGGAAAACACTGAATCCCTCGAGCAACTGCGTGCGCTGTGGCACGGCGTGCGTATTCATGTTGCTGACGCGTTGATCGCGCCGCCGACTGGCGTCGACACCGTCGAAGACCTCGAGCGCGTTCGTCGCCTGCTGGGGGCCTGATGCGCGTTCTGTTTGTGTGCCTGGGCAACATTTGCCGTTCGCCCACGGCTGAAGGCGTGTTACGCCACAAGTTGCGCGCCGCAGGGCTGGCGGATCAGGTTGAAGTGGCCTCCGCCGGCACCGGTGACTGGCACGTCGGCAATCCGCCGGACAAACGTAGCCAGGCCGCTGCCAAAGTGCGCGGTTATGACTTGTCGGCGCAACGCGCGCAGCAAGTCAGCCGCGCCGATTTCGCCAGTTACGACCTGATTCTGGCGATGGACAACAGCAACCTGCGCAACCTCAAAGCCCTGCAACCGTCCACCGGCCGCGCCGAACTGGATCTGTTCCTGCGCCGTTATGCCGGGCTCGTCGATGAAGTGCCGGATCCGTATTACGACGGCGATCAAGGGTTTGAGCAGGTGCTGGATCTGATTGAAGCGGCTTGTGACCAATTGTTGATCGAAGTAAAGGGCCGGTTATGAGTTTGCAGGTGCAACCGCAGGTTTCCCTGAAACCGTTCAACAGTTTTGGCGTCGACGTTCGCGCGCAACTGTTCGCCGAAGCCCATAGCGATGGCGATGTTCGTGAAGCGCTGGCCTATGCCGTTGCTCATGATGTGCCGCTGCTGGTGATCGGCGGTGGCAGCAATTTGCTGCTCACGGCAGATATTCCGGCGCTGGTGCTGCGCATGGCTACACGCGGGATTCGTGTGATCAGCGACGACGGCAACCGTGTGGTGATCGAGGCAGAAGCGGGCGAACCGTGGCATCCGTTCGTGCAGCACACGCTGGCGCTAGGATTTTCCGGACTGGAAAACCTCAGCCTGATTCCTGGCACCGTAGGTGCTGCGCCGATGCAGAACATTGGCGCTTACGGTGTCGAGATCAAGGATGTCTTTGCCGGGCTCACCGCGCTGGATCGCCAGACCGGCGAGCTGCGCGACTTCAGCCTCGAAGAGTGCAACTTCGCCTACCGCGACAGCCTGTTCAAACAGCAGCCGGGGCGTTGGTTGATTCTGCGCGTGCGTTTCAAACTGGATCGCGTCGCCCATCTGCATCTGGAATACGGCCCAGTGCGTCAGCGCCTGACCGAGCAGGGCATCGAACAACCGACGCCGACCGACGTCAGTCGCGCGATTTGCAGCATCCGCAGCGAAAAACTGCCGGATCCGGCGGTGCTCGGCAATGCTGGCAGTTTCTTCAAGAACCCGCTGGTGTCGGCGGCCATCGTCGCGCAGATCAAAGCGCAGCATCCGGATGTGGTGGCTTATGCGCAGCCGGACGGGCAGATGAAGCTGGCAGCCGGTTGGCTGATCGAACGCGCCGGTTGGAAAGGTTTCCGTGAAGCCGATGCCGGCGTGCATAAATTGCAGGCGCTGGTGCTGGTCAATTACGGCGCGGCGACCGGCCTGCAATTGCTCGATCTGGCGCAACGTATCCAGAAAGACATTGCCGAACGTTTCAATGTCGACCTGGAAATGGAGCCCAATCGGTATTGAAGCAGCTGTGAGCTTCAAGCTTCTAGCGGCAAGCTACAATCTTGAGCGTGAGCCAGCTACTGCTCTTACTTGCAGCTTGCAGCTAAAAGCTCGCAACTGAAAAGCCCTGTCTCAGCAGGGCTTTTTCGTTAATGCTGGGTTAACTTAGCGAGCTAACGATAACCGTCATTTGCTCCACCAAAGGCCCGGTGCAGACATTCGCGTCGACACAAGAGAGCCTCATTAGCCTGAGTCGATCTGCGTGAACCACCGCCGATGTAACGGCGGCAGATTGCTCGACCCCATAACCACCAAAAATATGCGGGCGTGCCCATGATTACCCTGAAACTCAATGGCCAGGATCATTCTCTCGACGTCACGGAGGACATGCCGCTGCTCTGGGCGATCCGCGACGTTGCCGGTTACAACGGCACCAAGTTCGGCTGCGGCATGGGCCTGTGTGGCGCGTGCACCATTCATATCGATGGCTTGCCGGCGCGCAGTTGCATCACGCCGATCGGCTCGGTGATCGGGCAGAACGTCACCACCATCGACAACCTGCACGCTGACCCGGTCGGGCAAGTCGTCCAGCAAGCCTGGCTCGATACGGCGGTCGCGCAGTGCGGTTTCTGTCAGGGCGGGCAAATCATGTCGGCCACCGCGTTGCTCAAAACCAATCCAAACCCGAGCGACGAGCAGATCGAAGAAGCCATGGTCGGCAACATTTGCCGCTGCGGTACTTACAACCGCATCAAAACCGCGATCCGCCAAGCCTCCACGCATTTGAAGGAGGCGAAAGCATGAGCCGCCTTCCGAATGATTTCGCCCTGAGCAATCTCAGTCGCCGCGGTTTCCTCAAAGGCGTCGGCGCGACGGGCGCGTTGGTGCTGGCCGCGAGTTGGGGTTGGCAGGATGCGCTGGCCGACGAGAAAGAAAAGAAATTCGGCGCTGACGGCATGCCCAACGGCTGGATTGATGACCCGAAAGTCTACGTGAGCATTGCCGCTGACGGCACGGTCACCGTGGTCTGCAACCGTTCGGAGATGGGGCAGGGCGTGCGCACCAGTCTGACCATGGTGGTTGCCGATGAACTGGACGCCGATTGGGCCAAGGTCAAAGTGCAGCAGGCGCCGGGCGATGAAGTGCGCTTCGGTAATCAGGACACCGACGGTTCGCGCAGCATGCGTCACTGGTACGAACCGATGCGGCGTTGCGGTGCTGCAGCGCGGACGATGCTTGAACAAGCGGCGGCCACGCAGTGGAAAGTGCCGGTCGGCGAATGCCACGCGCAGTTGCACAAAGTCATTCACAAGCCGTCTGGCCGTGAGCTGGGTTATGGCGAACTGGCCGCCGCCGCGAGTGCGTTGGCGGTGCCAGCGCGTGACAGCCTGCGCCTCAAGCAACCGTCGGAATTTCGCTACATCGGCAAGGAAGGCACCAAAGCCATCGACGGTGCCGATATCGTCAACGGCCGCGCGGTGTACGGTGCCGACGTGCATTTCGACGGCATGGTTTACGCGACCATCGCCCGTCCGGCGGTGTATGGCGGCAAGGTCAAATCGCTGGATGACAGCGCTGCACTGAAAGTCCCCGGAGTGCTTAAAGTGCTCCAGATTGAAGGTCGTCCACTGCCTTCTGAATTTCAGCCATTGGGTGGCGTGGCGGTGGTGGCCAGCAATACCTGGGCTGCAATCAAGGGCCGCGAAGCGCTGAAGATCGAGTGGGACGACGGCCCCAACGCCAGTTACGACTCGATCGCCTATCGCAAGGAACTCGAAGCCGCGTCGCTGAAACCCGGCAAAGTGGTGCGCAACACCGGCGATATCGACAAGGCGCTGAGCGGCGCTGCCAGCACACTCGAAGCTTCGTATTATTTGCCGCATCTGGCGCAGGCACCGATGGAGCCAATGGTCGCCATCGCCCGTTACAAGGACGGTGTCTGTGAAGCCTGGGCACCGAGTCAGGCGCCGCAAGTCACCCGCGAGCGTATTGCCGAGCGTCTCGGTCTGCCGTTCGACAACGTCACCTTTAATGTCACGCTGCTCGGCGGCGGTTTCGGGCGCAAGTCGAAACCGGACTTCGTCGTTGAAGCGGCGATTCTCGCCAAAGAATTTCCCGGTAAAGCCGTGCGAGTGCAGTGGACGCGTGAAGATGACATCCACAACTCGTACTTCCACACGGTTTCCGCCGAATATTTGAAAGCAGGCATCGGCAAGGACGGCATGCCGTCCGGCTGGTTGCATCGCACCGTGGCACCGAGCATCACCGCGCTGTTCGCGCCGGGCATGAACCACGAAGCGGCGTTCGAGCTGGGCATGGGTTTCACCAACATGGCCTACGCCATTCCCAACGTACGTCTGGAAAACCCCGAAGCGACCGTGCACACGCGGGTCGGCTGGTATCGCTCGGTGTCGAACATTCCTCATGGTTTCGCCATCCAGAGTTTCGTCGATGAGCTGGCGCACAAGGCCGGTGAAGATCCACTCAAGTACCAGATCAAACTGCTTGGGCCTGATCGCCAGATTGACCCGCGCACGCTGAGTGAAGAGTGGAACTACGGCGAATCTCCAGAGCGTTATCCGATCGATACCGGGCGCATGCGCACCGTGCTGGAAACCGCTGCCAAAGCCGCCGGTTGGGGGCGTAAATTACCCAAGGGCCGTGGCTTGGGGCTGGCGGTGCATTACAGCTTCGTCACCTATGTGGCGGCGGTGATCGAAGTCGAGGTTAAAGACGATGGCACGCTGATCGTGCACAAAGCTGACATCGCCGTGGATTGCGGGCCGCAGATCAACCCTGAGCGGATTCGCTCGCAGTTCGAAGGCGCCTGCGTGATGGGCCTGGGCAACGCGGTGCTGGGTGAAATCAGCTTCAAGGACGGCAAGGTTCAGCAGGACAACTTCCATATGTACGAAGTGGCGCGCATGTCGCTGGCGCCGAAGGAGGTCGCAGTGCATCTGGTGACGCCGCCGAGCGACGTGCCGTTGGGCGGTGTCGGTGAACCGGGTGTGCCGCCGATTGCGCCGGCGCTGTGCAATGCGATTTTTGCTGCCACGGGCAAGCGCATTCGTAACTTGCCCGTGCGTTATCAACTGCAGGATTGGCAGAAGGCGGACGCCTGATGGACAGTGTCGACCTCAACGTTCTGCGCAGCGTGCTCGAATGGCGCCGCGCCGGGCAGCGGGTGGTGTTGTTTAGCGTCGTGCAAACCTGGGGCACCGCGCCCCGGGCACCCGGTGCGATGCTCGCCCTGCGCGAGGACGGCGTGGTGATCGGTTCGGTGTCGGGCGGCTGCGTCGAGGATGACTTGATCGCCCGCCTGCACGATGGACGGATTGCCAGTGAAGGGCCGCCGGTGCAACTGATCACTTATGGCGTCACTCGGGAGGAGGCGGCGCGGTTTGGCTTGCCCTGCGGAGGTACGTTGCGCCTGACCGAAGAGCGGGTTGGCGATCCGCAGTGGGTCGCCGAGCTGCTCGCGCGTTGTGAAGCCCACGAAATCGTCGCCCGCGAACTGAATATCGAAACCGGTGAAGTGGTTTTGACAGCGGCGAGCAAAACCGATGCTCTGGAGTTCGACGGCAAGGTTCTGCGCGCGATTTACGGCCCGCGCTGGCGCTTGCTGTTGATCGGTGCCGGGCAATTGTCACGCTACGTCGCGGACATGGCACGGTTGCTGGATTTCGAAGTGCTGATCTGCGATCCGCGCACTGAATTCGTCTATGGCTGGGAAGAGCAGCACGGTCGTTTTGTCGCGGGCATGCCGGACGAAGCAGTGTTGAACATTCAGACCGATGAGCGCACGGCGATTGTCGCGTTGACCCACGATCCGCGTCTGGATGATATGGCATTGCTGACCGCGCTGGATTCGCCGGCGTTTTATGTTGGTGCACTCGGCTCGCGGGTCAATAGTTTGAAGCGCCGGGAGAATCTGGCTCAGCTAGGCTTGTCGGTAGAGGCGATTGCTCGATTGCATGGGCCGATCGGTCTGCACATCGGCAGTCATTCGCCGGCGGAGATTGCCTTGTCTTTGCTCGCAGAGATCGTCGCGATCAAAAACGGCGTTGAGTTGAAGCAGAAGAAACCCGTGGAGGGCGCATGAGCCGAACCATTGGCGTGATTGTGTTGGCCGCAGGCGAGGGCAGTCGCTTTCGCAAAGTGGCGGGTGCGGACAAGGATAAGTTGCTCGCCGATTGCACCGGTCGCGATGGCGCGGTGCGCTCGGTGATCGAGCAGGTGCTGGTGAATCTGCCGGCGAGCCTCGACAAGCGTGTACTGGTCACGACGGAAGAACGACCGCAAGCGATGCGCATGGCTCAGGCGTATGGCTGTGAAGTTGTGACGATTGGCACGACCGGTATGGGCGACAGCATTGCGGCGGGCATCGCGACGTGCCCGCAAGCGGATGGCTGGCTGATTGTGCTGGGGGATATGCCGTTTATTTTGCCCTCGAGTATTGAGCGGGTTGTTGCGGCGATGGCTGATGATGCGGTGAGCGTGCCGGTGCAGGACGGTGAGTTTGGGCATCCGGTGGGGTTTGGCCGGTCGTTTGGTGCGGGGTTGCTGGCGTTGAGCGGTGATCGTGGGGCTCGGCCGTTGTTCAAGCAGGGCAGGGTGGTTGAGGTGGCGGTGGATGATCCCGGGGTGTTGTGGGATATCGATGTGCCGGAGGCTTTGGTTTTTAAATAACAGCAAGATCAAAAGATCGCAGCCTTCGGCAGCTCCTACAGGGGAACGCATTTCAAATTGTAGGAGCTGCCGAAGGCTGCGATCTCTTGATCTTTTAAATGGCATAAAAAAAGCCCCGCCAGGCTTTCACCAGGCGGGGCTTTTTTTACAGCTTCAGGAATCAGACGAGGGGTTTAGGCTCGTGTTCTTTTTCCTGGGCTTCTTCGTGGTGCTCTGCTGCGTCTTGAACGGAGCGAGGCGCTTCAGCGATGACCGCTTCAACAACCGCTTGTTCAGCGACGACTTCTGCAACTGGAGCAGCAGCGGCAGCCTGTTCGGCTTCCTTCTGCAGGCGCTCTTCTTCACGCTTGCGACGACGCACTTCACGAGGATCGTTCGGTGCGCGACCGTTTGCAGCCAGAGCGCTGACCGGAGCCACTTCAGCCACCGGAGCAGGAGCTTCGACAACTACCGGCGCTTCGACGACTGGAGCTGGCTCAGCAGCAACCACTGGCTCGGCAGCTTTGGTCTCTTCAACCACTGGAGCTTCGGCAACAGGCGCTTCGTACGCTGGTGCTTCGAACACTGGCGTCTCAACAACCGGCGCTTCAACCACTGGCGCTGGTGTTTCAGCGACAACCGGCTCGGCGACCCAGTTAAAAGCGGTCTGCTCTTCGCGAACTTCACGTACGGTTTCGGTCACGGTTTCAGCGACGGTTTCAACCACCGGCTCAGCAACCACAACTGGAGCCGGCTCTACCTGAGGCAGCGTTTCCTGAACCGGAGCCACTTCGACTTCCGGAGCAGCAACCACTTCTACTGGAGTGGTCGCTTCAACAACCGGCGCTTCCACTGGAGCGGTTTCCTGAACAGCAGCGGTGGCGCGTTCGGCTTGCTCAAAGGCTTGGGCTTCGGCCGGAGCGCTGATCACGGTGCTGGCAACGGCTGCGGTAACAGCCAGGCCGGCGGCCAGATCGGCAGTGCTTGGCTCTTCAGCGTTTTCGCCGGCTTCGGATTCTTCCGAACCTTCGATCACGTTGCCGTTGGCATCACGCTGACGCTCACGACGGTTGCTGCGACGACGCTGACCGCGCGAACGACGACGTGGGCGATCGCCTTCGGCGCTCTCCGAACCGTCTTCCGGCAGTTGCTCTTCGTTGGTGTTCACTTCTTCTTCAGCGACGGCAGCAGCGGCCTGTTCGGCGCGCGGTTGACGCTCTTCACGTGGCGGACGCGGTGCGCGCTCTTCGCGTGGCTGACGAACCGGACGCTCTTCAGCAGCCACCTCGGTGGTCACGGCAGGAGCGGCGTCGAGTGGCTCGCGCAGTTCACGTACACGTTCTTCACGCTCGCCACGTGGCTTGCGATCTTCACGCGGAGCGCGCGGAGCACGTTCTTCACGCGGCGCACGTGGCGCGCGTTCTTCACGGGCGGCTGGCGCTGCTTCGGTACGGGCTTCACGCGGCTCGCGAACTTCACGAGGCTGACGCTCTTCACGCGGCTCGCGTGGGGCGCGTTCTTCACGCGGTGCACGCTCTTCGCGCGGTTTGCGTTCTTCATCGCGGCGACCATTACGGTTGCGGCTCTGTTGACGACCGTTGCGACGCTCTTCGTTACGGGCTGGACGCTCGGCAGCCGGTTTTTCAACCACGGCCGGAGCAACTGGCTCTTCTTTGGTAGCGAACAGGCTGACCAACGACTTCACCAGACCTTTGAACAGGCTTGGTTCTGGCGCGGCAGCCGGAGCCGGCGCGGCGGCAGCAGCAGGTGCGGCCACTTCGGTCGGCACCGGAGCGTTGGCGCGAGCCGGTGCAGTTTTGACCGCGGCTTCCTGGCGAACCAAGGTGCGGGTCGCGGCGGCTGGCTGAACTTCTTCAACTTCGGCAGCGGCGGCAGCGATTTCGTAGCTGGACTGGTTGGTCGCGGCTTCCGGGCTGTCGTCACGCAGGCGCTGAACTTCGAAGTGCGGCGTTTCGAGGTGATCGTTCGGCAGAATGACGATGCGAGCACGGGTGCGCAGTTCGATCTTGGTGATCGAGTTGCGTTTTTCGTTGAGCAGGAACGCGGCCACCGGGATCGGCACTTGTGCGCGAACTTCGGCGGTGCGGTCTTTCAGGGCTTCTTCTTCGATCAGGCGCAGGATCGCCAGCGACAGCGATTCAACGTCACGAATGATGCCGGTGCCGTTGCAACGCGGGCAGACGATGCCGCTGCTTTCGCCCAGCGATGGACGCAGGCGCTGACGCGACATTTCGAGCAGGCCGAAGCGCGAGATGCGGCCGATCTGCACGCGAGCGCGGTCGGCTTCCAGGCATTCGCGGACTTTCTCTTCCACGGCGCGCTGGAAAGCGGTCTCGATCTGGCTTTCGATCTGGAAACGGTTGAACAGCGGAACGCTGTCTTCGTACAGCTTGATCTTGCTGGCGTA
>NZ_JBIVMX010000055.1:0-37912 GCF_044753305.1 Pseudomonas sp. NPDC088429
ATGTGAGAGTAGGTCATCGTCAAGATTAAATTCCGAAACCCCAATTGCGAAAGCAGTTGGGGTTTTGTTTTGCCCGCAGGAAAGTTTTTGCACGGTTCATCGAACAAATTTGCACAGTTATTTTCGAACCAGAACACTAGAATAGCCCCACCTTTTTTGGAGCCAGAGCCTTTATGTCAGAGTCGGTTGACGCCCCCGGGCTGTCAGATCTACCGCTGGAAGACTTGGTGGCCTGTCACGAGTGCGACCTGCTGATGCGCAAGCCAACACTTGCCCACGGCGAGAAAGCCCTCTGCCCCCGCTGCGGATACGAGTTGTACGCCCACCGCCATAACGTGGTGCAGCGCAGCCTTGCCCTGGTGATTGCGGCACTGCTGCTGTACATACCAGCGAACTTTTTGCCGATCATGCAGCTCAATCTACTCGGGCAGTCTTCGGATGATACGGTCTGGAGTGGCGTGCTCGGTCTCTTCAATACCGGCATGCAAGGCGTATCGATTGTTGTGTTCCTGTGCAGCATGGCCATTCCGCTGCTCAAGTTGCTGTGCCAATTGTTTGTGCTGCTGACGATCCGTTTCGATATCGGTCGCAGCTATGGCTTGTTGCTCTACCGCATTTACCACCACCTCAAAGACTGGGGGATGCTCGAGGTTTACCTCATGGGCGTACTGGTGGCGATCGTCAAACTGGCGGACATGGCCGCCATCACCGTCGGCCTTGGCCTGGCGTGTTTTATCGGCTTGTTGCTGGTTCAGGTCTGGCTGGAAGTGGGGATGTCGCCGCACCAGATCTGGCAGGCGTTATCAGGGGAAGATGCTCATGCGGGCGATTGATGCAGGCATTCTGACGTGCACCGAATGCCATGAGTTGAACCGGCAGGAAGCGGACAACGATGAGCAAACCTGCTCCCGCTGTGGTGCATTGGTTCACGCGCGCCGGCCGAACAGCCTCACCCGTACTTGGGCCCTGCTGATCACGGCGGCGATTATCTATATACCGGCCAACGTATTGCCGATCATGACTGTCAGTTCTTTGGGTCAAGGTGACCCAAGCACGATCATGTCCGGCGTGATCCAGTTGGTGCAGCACGGCATGATTCCGATTGCTGCCGTAGTGTTCATCGCCAGTATTCTGGTGCCGACTTTTAAACTGGTGGGCATCGCACTGCTGCTGTTTTCAGTGCAACGAAAACAACCGCTGTCGGCTCGGCAGCGCATCTGGATGTACCGTTTTATCGAGTTCATTGGCCGCTGGTCGATGCTCGATATTTTTGTGATCGCCATTCTGGTGGCGGTCGTCAATTTCGGCCGCTTAGCCAGTGTCGAAGCCAATCTTGGCGCCATCGCCTTCGCCAGTGTGGTGATTCTGACGATGCTTGCTGCAGTAACTTTTGATCCCCGACTGATTTGGGATAACACGGAGTCGGACGACGACCATGACTGATTTGCCCGTAGCGAAAACCCGACCGGCCTCGAACTGGTCTGCCATTTGGGTACTGCCTCTGATCGCGTTGATCATCGGTGGCTGGCTCGGCTGGCGTGCCTATTCCGAAACCGGCATCGAGATCCAGATTCGCTTTGAAAGCGGCGAAGGCATCCAGGCCAACAAGACCGAGATCATGTACAAGGGCATGTCGGTCGGTAAGGTCAAAACGCTGAAGCTCGACGACGAGGGCAACTCCAAAGGCGTCATCGCCACCGTGGAGATGAACAAGGACGTCGAGCAATACCTCAAAACCAGCACGCGTTTCTGGCTGGTCAAACCGAGCGTAACTCTGGCCGGCATCACTGGTCTGGAGACGTTGGTCTCAGGTAACTACGTCGCTATCAGTCCCGGCGAAGGCGAGCCCGCGCGCAAGTTCAAGGCGCTGGCCGAAGAGCCGCCGCTGTCCGACGCCAAACCCGGGCTGCATTTGACCATCAAGGCTGATCGTCTCGGTTCGCTGAGCCGTGGCAGCCCGGTGTTCTACAAGCAGATCAAAGTCGGTCAGGTCAAAAGTTATGTGCTGTCGGAAGACCAAAGCACCGTTGAGCTCAAAGTGTTCATCGAACCGACCTACGCCAAACTGGTGCGCAAACACACACGTTTCTGGAACGCCAGCGGCATCAGCATCGACGCCAACCTGTCTGGGGTAAAAGTGCGCAGCGAATCGCTGGCCAGCATCGTCGCCGGCGGTATCGCCTTCGCCACGCCAGAGAATCGCAAGGACAGTCCGCCAACCGATCCGAGCCTGCCATTCCGTCTCTACGAGGACTTCGACGCTGCCGCTGCCGGTATTCGTGTGAAGGTCAAACTCAGCGACTTCGAAGGCCTGCAGGCTGGCCGTACGCCAGTGATGTACAAAGGCATTCAGGTCGGCAACCTGAAAGCATTGAAAGTCGATGCCGATCTGAACAGCGCCACCGCCGAGCTGACCCTCGATCCGTTGGCCGAAGATTATCTGGTGGAGGGCACTCAGTTCTGGGTGGTCAAACCGTCGATCTCGCTGGCCGGCATCACGGGTCTCGAAGCGCTGGTGAAAGGTAACTACATCGCCGTGCGTCCGGGTGACAAAGGTGCCGCCCCGAAACGTGAGTTCGAAGCACGTCCGAAAGCGCCACCGCTGGATCTGCGTTCGCCGGGTCTGCACCTGGTGCTGTTTACCGACACGCTGGGTTCAATCGATGTCGGCAGTCCGATCTTGTACAAGCAGGTCAAGGTCGGTTCGGTACAGAGCTACCAATTCTCCAAGACGCGCAAACAGATCATCGTCGGCGTGCACATCGAGAAGGAATACGAAAACCTGGTCAACGCTTCGACGCGGTTCTGGAACGTCAGCGGTGTGACGTTGACTGGTGGGTTGACCGGCGGCATTCAGGTCAAGAGTGAATCCCTGCAAACCCTGATGGCCGGCGGCATCGCCTTCGAAACACCGCAGGCCAAGGCGCCGCTGCAGAAACGCATTCCGCGTTTCCGTCTGTTTGCCAATCATGACGACGCCAGTAAAAAAGGCAGCGTAGTAACGATCAAAGTCGATCACGCCGACGGTCTCAGCAGCGGCACGCCGGTTCGTTTCAAAGGGCTGGATGTCGGCAAGATTGAAAGCGTTGATCTGACTGACGACTTGCAATCGGTCATCCTCACCGCGCGCATCACGGAAGTGCCGGAGAAGATTGCCCGGGTTGGCAGTCAGTTCTGGGTGGTCAAGCCTGAGCTCGGCCTGATCAAGACAGAGAATCTGGAAACCCTGGTGACCGGCAAGTACATCGAAGTGCAGCCGGCGGCGAAGAACCTTGGCCCGCAGAAGAACTTTGTCGCGCTGGCCAATGCGCCGGAAGTCACCAAACAAGAGGCGGGTCTGAGTCTGGTCTTGAGCGCTGCTCGCCGTGGATCATTGAAGCCGGGTGTGCCGGTGACTTACCGTGAAATTACCGTGGGTAAAGTCACCGGTTATGAACTGGGCCAGACCGCTGATCGCGTATTGGTACACATTCTGATCGAGCCGAAATACGCGCCGCTCGTACGCAGCGGCAGCCGCTTCTGGAACACCAGCGGTGTCGGGTTTGATATCGGTTTGTTCAACGGGCTGACGGTGCGCACCGAATCGCTGGAGACAGCGATTCAGGGCGGCATCGCATTCGCTACGCCGGAGGGTGAGCGGATGGGCGGTCAGGCTCGGGCGGAGCAGACGTTCCCGTTGTTCGACAAGTTTGAGGATGAGTGGCTGACGTGGGCGCCGAAGATTTCGCTCGGTAAATAAATTCTGCGGTGTTTGAAGTGGGGCCATCGCGAGCAGGCTCACTCCTACAGGGGAACGAATTCCAACTGTAGGAGTGAGCCTGCTCGCGATAGGGCCCGCAAAATCAGCACAAACCCCAAGCCATAAAAAAGGGCCGCGATCCCATCAGATCGCGGCCCTTTTTTTATCTTCAGTTAACGCCGATCAAACCGCATCCATCTCCGGTTCATCCGCTTCAACATTCACCGTGGCCTTCACCACATCATGGCGACGGATGTACTTCCAGTCCGCCTCATCAATGTAGATCCCCGCCGGGCCGCTGCCGCCTTCCAGGTCGATCGCGACACTCGCGCAGACCTGCGGCTTCACGCTCGCCAGAATCGGTACGAAGCCCAATTGCAGGCTGGTTTCCAGCAGTGCGGCCTGGTTCTTCTCATCGATATCCGCCGCCTCGTCGAGGTAGTACGGCAGACGCACGCGCCCGGCCTGATCGCGATCCATCAAGTGCAGCAACAAGTACATGTTGGTCAGCGCCTTGATGGTCATGGTCGTGCCATTGGACGCCGCGCCGTCGATGTCGGTGTGGATCACCGGCTGGCCGTTGACCTTGGTGATTTCGAACGCGAGTTCGAACAAGTCCTTGAGACCGAGCTGGTTGTGGTTTGCCGCCACCAACCGCGCGAGGTATTCCTTGGCCTCTTCGTTCTTGTTGTCCTGCTCGGCGCTTTGGCTGAGATCGAACACCGACAGGGTTTCGCCTTCTTCGTACTGACCGGCGCTGTGGATGATCTGATCGATGTGCTTGAGCGCTTCCTTGTTCGGCGCGAGAACGATGCGGAAGCTCTGCAGGTTGGAGACCTGACGTTTGTTGATCTCGCGGTTGAACAGCGCCAGTTGATGCTCAAGGCTGTCGTAGTCGCTGCGAATGTTGCGCAACGTGCGGGCGATATCGGTGACCGCCGCACGACGGGCCTTGCCCAGCGTCAGCGCTTCATCGGTACGGTGCGCGTAAGCGTTGATCAGCAGCGACAGACGGCGCTCCATGTCGTCTTCGCTGTCGAACTTGGCCACACCTTTGAGGCGCACTTGCGCGTACAGCGCTTCGATCTGACCGTCAGCGCGGAGCAAGCCTTGCCAGCTGTCCTGGTAGTCGTTGAGCAGCGGCAGCAGGTTGTCCATCGAATCGTCGACCGGATCCATGAACGGCGTACCGAACGGCAGATCCGCCGGCAGCAACTGACGACGGCGCAGCGCATCGTCGAGCGTGCGTTGCTTGGCTTCCATATCGGCGATCTGGCGGCCGACCAGTTGCAGCTTGGCCGACAGTTGCTGGACGCGCTCGGTGAAGGCATCGCTGGAACGCTTGAGTTCGTCCTGCGCGCCTTCCATCTGCGCCAGTTGCTCGAGCTTGTCGCCCTCTTCAGCGCTCAACGTTTGCGTGCGACGGAAATCTTCCAGCGCCTTTTGCGCGTCCAGCACTTGCTGGTACAGCGCTTCGGTCTGGGTCTTGCTCGCCGAGCGGTCAGCGGCCACCGCTTGCTGGGTTTTCAGTTGCTTGAGTTCTTTCTCCAGACGCTCTTTCTGATCGCGCAACGCGGCACGGTCAGCCAGCGCTTGCAGGGCCGGCGGCTCGATATTGGAGATATCGATCGACAGGCCCGGCACTTCGAAACGCTCGCCTTTGAAGCCATCGAGGATCAGCTCCATCGATTTGACCCACTGGCCATCTTCGTCGAGGGCGATGCCGTGTTCGCCCAATGGCAGGCTGAACAGCGCGCTGTTGAACAAACGCATCAGGCGCTCGACGTCCTGCTGCGAAAACTCTTCGCGCAGACGTGCGTAGCTGTTGTTGTCGGCGTGATCGAGTTGCTGCTTAACCGACTTCAGGCGTTTTTCCAGATCGCGCAGGCGTTCTTCGAGATCTTCTGCACTGAACTGACGCGATTGCGCCAAGGCGCCGGCGAGTTCGTCGTGGGCGTCTTTGGCCGCGAGCAATTGTTGCTCCAGCACTTTCACATCATCGACCAAAGCAAAGCGATTCTTCAGTACCGACAGCTCGCCGAGCCAGCGCTGGATGCCGGAAATTTCCCGCTCCAGACGCATCAGCTCCTGGGTACCGCCGCGCTGATTGTTTTGCAGACTGTCCTGCTCGCCACGGTAGTGGTCGGCCTGAATGGTCAGCTCTTCCTTGCGCGCACTGGCGTAATCCGACCAAGTACCGAGCAACGAATCGAGCAGCGGCGACAGCCGATGCAGCTTGCCGCGCAGCACGTCGCGCTGTTTCACGCCGTTGGCCAAGGCTTCAACCAACGGGCCGGCAGCGACCAGCGAGTTGTAGTCCTGTTCCATACGACGCACGTCTCGGAAGGCTTCTTCGCACGCGGCGATGTAATCGACACTGCCCGAACGCAGGCTGTGTTCGAAGGCATCGAGGAACAACTGCTTCAACTTGGCCGCAGTGATTTCGCGCATGTGTAGCAGGTTGATGAACAGCGCGCGGAAAGTCTTCAGGCTTTGCTCGCTGGTGGAGCGCAGCGGGATCAGGGTCAGATCCAAAGGAATAGACGTGTGACCGCCCACCAGCAAACGACGCAGCTCATCCGGCTTGAGTTCGTAGGCTTTCAGGCCTTCTTTCTCAAGGTTGTTGAACAGCTCTTTTTGGCGCAGGCAGGTGTCGTTCTTTTGGTAATGCGCCAGATCGAGCTTGCCGGCGTAGGCGAAGAACTGGTGACCGAAACCACCGCCCGGGCCACGACCGACCACGCCGATCACGTGCGGGCCGTGTGGCAGATTCACTTCGACAAGGATGTAGCTGGTGTCGGAAGCGAAGTAGAAGCGCCGCGATTGTTCGAGGCTGTACTTGCCGAAACTCATGTCCGACATGCGCGCCAGAATCGGGAACTGCAAGGCGTTGATCGACGCCGATTTACCGAGGTTGTTCGCGCCGTAAACCGACAGCGGTTCTTCCAGCGGGAACAGGCCGAGGCTGTAACCGGCGGTGTTCAAAAGGGCAAAGCGGCGGATGCCGTAGCGTTCCTGGCTCATGCGTCGGACTCCTGTTCTTCGGCAATGGCGCGGGCCAGTGCGTCTTCTTCGCTCTCTTCATCAAATTCGCTGAGATCGAGCGGATCGTCGGTTTCGAGGAATTTGGCTTCCGCCGCTTCGTCGATCAGCACCGGCGCTGGCAGTGGCAATACGCTGTGCACGCTGGCCGCCAGATCGCGGTCTTGCTGCACCGACAGGCACACGTCGAGGAAACGGTGCATCGGTGGCAGGAAGCGGTACACACCGTTTTCTTCACCGGCGAAACCGAGTTGAGTCATGCGGCGCATGATCTTTTCTTCGAGCTCTTCGACGGTCTGCACTTCGGCTTGAATAAACAGGTCGCGGTATTTCTCCAGCAGCGACGGCAGTTCTTCACGACCGAGGCTACCGCCATCGAGCACGGCGATCGGGTCGCGGCCCTGATCGGCCAGATGCTCGACGAGGATGAAGGTGAACAGCGCCAGACGCTGCGCCGTCTTGTTCACCGCCGCAGCGGCCATGTCCGGCACAAAGTAGTAGAAACCACGGGTGTCGCAGACCAGTTCAAAACCCAGCGCCTTAAACAGCGTGCGGTATTGATCCTGGAAGTTCGACAGTTGCGCGTACAGTTCCGGGTCGCGGCGGCTGACGTGGTAACCCTTGAACAGCTCGCGGAAGATCGGTGCCAGTTGGGACAGTTCGGAGAGATCAAGATGCATTGGGGATGCTCGCAGAATCCTCGGCGGCACTGTCGCGGGCCGAGAGCAGGGCGAAGGAGCGCAGGCTGACCTGGTGCTCATGAGTGTGGTAGTCGCGGCGTTCCAGACGCTCGCGGGTGAAGCGTTTTTCCCGCGACAGGCGCGAGAACCAATAGAGCAATTCGTCGGTGGCGCCGTCCGGTTCCTGCTCGAGCAGCCAGGTCATCAGATCCGGCATTGGCAGGGATTCTTCGCAACGGTCGACCATCTCGCGCACGGTGCGTGGTGCGCGTGGCGCTTCGCCTTTCTGGGTTTTGTGCGCTTTCGGGAAGCGTGCCGGTTTCGGTTCGAAACGCGCCAACGCGTACACGTAGGCTTCGACCTGACTGGCGCTGCCGAGGAAGGTGCTTTGTGGGCGAGTGAACATCGGCATCGCGGCTTGCGGCACGGCGTCGATGCCTTTACGGCGGATCGCCGCCAGTGCGAGCGCGGCGCCACGGGTCACGGCGTTGTGCCGGCGGGCTTCTTCACGCAGCGGCAGCAACAGTTCGCGAGCATGCCGCAGAGTCAATTGCGCGCTGGTCTGCATTTCGAGGATGCGCGCGTGGGTGCGCAGCAGCATGTCATCGTCAACCAGATGGCCGAGGCGCTGTTGCTCGCTGAGCATTTTCAGCAGCACGGTTTCGACCTTGCGCACGCCTTGTTCGAAGGCGCCGTCGGCGTTCACCAGATCGATCATCGGCTCGACGTATTCGTCCCACGTCGCCAGTACTTCGGCGTAACGCTGACGCAGCGGAATCTGCCGGTCACTGGTCTTGGCGCGTTCTGCCACCGCCACCAGCGCTTGTTCGTCGTTGTCGAGTTTCTTCAGAACATCGCGCACGCGCATGTCGAGCAAACGCAACTGACGGGCGAGGTCGTGACCGTCGCGAACGTCGAACGCATCCTGAATGTAACCGGCCAGGCGTTCGAGGTGACGCAAATAGGCTTCGATTTCCAGGCACAGGCCCAGACGGTGTTCACGACGCAGGTAAGCGAGGAAGTCGTGAATCTGCGCATTGAGCTCGAACCGGTTCGGGCTTTTCGCCACCGGTACCAGAATATCGAGGCGAATCCACACGTCGAGCAGGCTGGTAATGTCCTGCGGCGTGCTGTCCAGTTGTTGGGCGGCCAGTTGCGTGCGCAGTTCGTTGAGGCTCAATGTGCCTTGGTCGAAGTGCTCACACAAAGGCTCCAGAAGCGCCCAGTGTTCAGCGAGGGCGCGCAAGACGCGCTTGGGTTCGATCATCGGAATGCCCGGCTGGTTGGCAATGAAAAGCGGCGATTGTACTGCATCGCAGCCGATACGATTCAATCCAGGGACAGGCTGTTGTTTTTCTTTCGGTCAAGTGATTGATCAACAACGGGCGATCTTGGGCGAAGGGCGGTAGAATCAGCCCACTTCAGTTATCCACAAGTGGCCGACCCTTTGCTTATCGAGTCCCGCCGCCGCGCCTATTTGAACGCCATGCAGGTGGTCAATTGGCTGCCGCGCACCGAATTGCCTTTCGCCGCGCCCTCGCGCCCCGAGCTGCTGGACATGCCCGAGCCCGAGGTAGAAGCGCCGCCGGTGCCCGCGCCTCAGGCCGAAGCGCCGGTGCAGCCTGTTGCGCGCCCGAGCGAACGGCCGAAGATCGAAGTGCCGCGCCCGTCGCTGGCGAGCACGCGAACCAACGCCAAACCGGTGGAGGAGGCCGACGACACGCCAGTCGTCGCCAAGCCTGCACCCGTGCCGCCGCCGCGTTTCGCCCTACAATTATTGCGGGCCGGACGTTGCCTGCTGCTTGTCGAGTTACCCACAGGCGAACCGTTCCAGAGCCGTGACCCTGCTTATTTATTGCTCAAAGACATGCTGCGTGCCGCCGGTCTGCCGGATGCGCCGCAAATTGTCGGCGAGCCAGTGCGTTGGCCGTGGCTCAATCGCGGCACCATGGATCAGGGCCCGGATGCGGCGCGCGACTTTGTGCAGGGTTTCCTTTCGGTACAAATGGAATCCGCACCCTGCGCATGCCTGTGGCTGATCGGCCTGCCGGCGGTGCGTTTTGCCGGTGAGGCGGACGCTGAAGCATTCAATCGTGAATTGCAGATCGAAGGTCTGGGCTCAGCCTGGGCCATTCCCGGTCTGGAATTGTTAATGGAAGAGCCACAGCGCAAAGCCGCTGTGTGGCAAGCCATGCGTCGGCTGATGGCGCGCTGGAAAGAATCGAATGAGTGACGCTGTATCGTTCCGCCCGATGATCGAGGCGGATCTGGACGCTGTGCTGAAGATTGAATTCGCCGCGTACAGCCATCCGTGGACGCGCGGGATTTTTCTCGACGGCTTGGGCAAATACCAGATCTGGCTGATGTTCGAAGGTGAGCAACAGGTTGGGCATGGTGTGGTGCAGATCATTCTCGATGAGGCGCATCTACTCAATATCACCGTGAAACCGGAGAGTCAGGGGCGAGGGTTGGGGCTGACATTGCTGGAGCATTTGATGTCGCGTGCGTATGCGGCTGAGGCTCGGGAGTGTTTTCTCGAAGTGCGCGACAGTAATACGGCGGCGTTCCGGTTGTATGAGCGTTATGGCTTTAACGAGATTGGCCGGCGTCGGGATTATTATCCGGCGGTGGGCGGGCGTGAAGATGCGGTGGTCATGGCCTGCACTTTGGTTGACTGACCCCCTGACTCATTCTGCTCCTGCGGATACAACATCCCCCTGTAGGAGCTGCCGAAGGCTGCGATCTTTTGATCTTTTTTGCATGATCCGGAACAAGATCAAAAGATCGCAGCCTTCGGCAGCTCCTACAGGGGATCGGGTCTGTCAGCGCTTGCCATCCATCGGATCACGCCGTGCCAGTTCCGCCTCATCCAGCCCATTTCCACCGCCGATGTCATCCTCATCGACAATGCTCAAATCCCAATCCGCCTGATTGCCTTCCCCGGCCTCTTCGGCATCCCGCGCACCGTCTTCATGAATCAGCGTTTCCGGGCTCATGTCATCGTCGGTCGGCTCATGGTCGGCAACCGAGGCGCCAGTCATCCCGGCTTCACGCACGCGTTCATTGGGCATCAACTGCTCGCGTTCACGCTCGGGAATCTCATCACCGATCTTCGCGCTGGGCTCGTCTTCATCGAAATCCAGCTCATGCACCGAACCCATGCGGTCTTCGTTATCATCGATGGGCTCCGGCTGTACCGCATCGTAAGGGCGTCGTGAATCAGTCATGGCAATTCCTCATACTGTGGGCCTTACTAAGGTGGACTCACCGGGCACACGAGAATTCCAACGAAATCACTTTCGGCTCAAGCGTGACCCCGACGGGCGGTCGACTGTCATACCAGCGCATCTTTCTTGAGGCCTTACAGCATGCATGACTTACAAGACCTGATTGATAACAACGAGCGTTGGGCTGACGCGATCACCAAGGAAGACCCGGATTTCTTCGCCAAACTGGCCCGCCAGCAAACGCCGGAGTATCTGTGGATCGGCTGTTCCGACGCGCGCGTACCGGCCAACGAAATCGTCGGCATGTTGCCGGGCGATCTGTTCGTTCACCGCAACGTCGCCAACGTGGTGCTGCACACCGACCTCAATTGCCTGTCGGTGATTCAGTACGCGGTTGATGTGCTCAAGGTTAAGCACATTCTCGTTACCGGTCACTATGGTTGCGGCGGTGTGCGCGCCTCGATGCAGGATCGCCAGTTCGGCCTGATCGACGGCTGGCTGCGTTCGATTCGCGATCTGTACTACGAAAAACGCGAAGAACTGGCCAAGTTGCCGACCGAAGAAGAACAGGTCGATCGCCTGTGCGAACTCAACGTGATCCAGCAAGTGGCCAACGTCGCGCACACCAGCATCATCCAGAACGCCTGGCATCGTGGGCAGAGCCTGTCGATCCATGGCTGCATCTATGGCATCAAGGATGGCCGCTGGAAAAGTCTCAACACCACCATCAGTGGTTTCGAGCAGTTGCCGCCGCAATATCGTTTGCGTCCGGTTGGCGCGCCGTAATCAGCGTTTCAGCGCAGGCCCGCGTGGCGCCAGCGCTGTAAAAACTGTTGGCCTTCGCGGTTGGGTGGTTCGTCGTAACCGGTGATCCACCCACGACATTGCGACGATCCGCAATGGCAAGCGAACTGGCGCAAGAGTTTGTCTTCAGTGGCCGCGAAATCCATGGTCAGCCGTTCGCCCCTGTGGATATCTTTCAGCGCCCACAGCCACAATTCGCTCATGTCGAGAAACACGTTGGGGTTGCAGGAATGTTCCAGCAATCCGCAGAAGCGTGGGTCGTAAAGATGCAGGCCGGTTTGCAGTTGCCGGGTCTGCCGACATCGATAGGGCAACACTTGTCCCGATACGCGACACATGCGGGTGATGCGCAGAAACTCCCGATGTGCGATCACGGCATCGGTGCCATCGTCATCGTGAATGATTTCGAAGTCATCGCTGGCTGGAAACCCGAGACGCACGGGGAGGCCGGCAAACGGATAAATGCCCGGCGTATCACCCGCATGACGGGTGGGAACGGCATGACTGTTCATAACAATCCTTGTCCAACGGGTGCTGCGACTTCCGTAGGCTGACGTCCTGTCAGTCCTGCAACACGATTTATGGATCCAATCCTGCGATATATGACAAAACCGGTCTACTGTCAGATCTGACAGGCGCGATTGGCGCTTTTGCGCGTCAGCCAAAACTGACGCGCAAATAACCCTACAGATGTGGGGCCGGGACGGCTGCGGCAGGCAGCGGTGCCTGCAGTTTCTGCAGTTCAGCCCTGATCGGCGTGGTGGTGCATTTCGCGGCGGCTTGTTCTGCGCTCAGATTGCGAATCGAGGTGTAGAACAGCTCGCAGGTTTTGACCTTCTGCGTCACCTGCCAGGTTTGTGTGCAGCTGTTGAGCAGGGGCTTCGGGTCGCTACCCGGTTTGCTGCCCATCCCGGCCTGCCAGCAAGCGGCGCTCAGATCCTGTCCCATCACTTTCAGGCCGGCGGCATCGGCTTTGGCTTGTGCGTCATCACCGGTGTAGCTTTTCGGGTCGGCGGCGTACCAGATGTAACTCGGGTGATTGGAGCCCAATACCGGCACGTTCACCCCCTTGCTCGGCGTGATGGTGGCGAGGCCCAGCACGCCCACAGTCGGCCCGTATTGGTGTTTGATCCAGTTTCGCACCGGCGCCCCGAAAGCGACCATCGGCAGCACGCTACCGCTGGCGCTCTGGCTGAACTGTTTGACCAGCGTGGTCTGGTAGTCCTTGAAGTAACCGTAGACGCCTTCCAGATCACTGCCGGCGCTGGCGGGCGCGGCGATCGGGGCGATGTCGATGATGGTTTGAAACGCCGGTGTTTGCGCCGCAGGAATACCGTTGGCGGTCAGCAACGTTGCCCAGCGATCGGTGGTGTTCGAGCGCAGGTAATCCTGCGCCTGGGTCAGCGAATAATCCGGCGGGAAGTGCAGCAGTTCGATGCTTTTACGGTTTTCCAGGGCCATGCCCAGCGGCAGGAACAGATACCAGCTGTACGCCCATTTGCCGTCGGCGTTGAGTTGGCTGGCGCCTTTGTAAGCCAGATCGCCGGCATCGAGCAGCGCCGACAACGGTTTGCCGTAGCCCTTCGGCACGCCGGTTATCTCGGCGTAGAGCTGACCGTTATCAGTCTTCACCAACACCTTCGCATTGGCGTAACCGTCGCGTTGTACGCTCTGGTTCAGGTAGTGGGCGACGGTCTGCTCCAGCGTCCAGTTGCGAAAGCAGATGACGCTGCAGTTGTTGGGGTAGGCGAAGAGACGGGTAACGCGTTCGCTGCTGCCGAGTTTCAGGTCGACATCGGCGTGGGCGGCGGCGCTCAGTGTGAGCGCGGCGAGGGTCAGTCCTGCGATTTTCAACATGCTCAGATCCTTTTCAGCGTGACTCCCCCTCGTTCGGGGGCGCCTCATAGTGGATCAGCCGTGATGCCCGGAGAAGTCGGGCAACACGGTTTTTTTGCGCAAGTCGCAGGCGGTTTAATCAGGCCGGAAAGTGCAGGGCGTTGCTCAGATCGCCCATGGGTTGTTGCCCGCGCGCAGTCATCGCGTCATCGCGCTGCTTGAGGCCGTCGAGCTTCTCCAACTGGAACACGCGGGTGATCAAGCGCAGGATCGACGCCGTGTCGTAAACCGTGTGATCGACTGTGCCTTTGCGCGCAAACGGCGACACCACCAGAGCCGGTACACGCGAGCCCGGGCCCCAGCGATCGCCCTTGGGCGGCGCAACGTGATCCCACCAGCCGCCGTTTTCATCGACGGTCACGACCACCACCATGTTTTTCCACTGCGGACTTTCGCGCAGCACTTTCAACGCGCGGACGATGTGTCGATCCCCGGACGCGACGTCGGCATAACCGGCGTGCATGTTCAGGTTGCCCTGAGGTTTGTAGAAACTCACGGCGGGCAATTTGCCGGCCTCGGCGTCGGCGAAGAATTTGTTAGTACTCGACTCATCGCCCAACCCGGCGTCGCGCAGACGTTTAGTGCGCTCTGCGGGATTGTCCGGGCCTTGTTGTTTGAAGTAGTTGAACGGCTGATGGTGATACTGAAAGTTGGGAATCTTCGGGATGCCGCCGGAATCCTTGAACTGATCCAGCGTCGCCTGCCACGCGCCGGCGTACCAAGCCCAATCGACGTTCTTTTTCGACAGCTTGTCGCCGATGTGCTCGTGGGTCTGCGGCACCATCACATTGGGCAGATCGGCTTTCGAATACGCCGGGCGCTCAGGGTCGCGAATCCATGTCGGCCAGTGGGGCGGGGCCAGTGTGTTAACGCCATAACCATCCGGCGTCAGCGCACTCGGGCCGAATTGAGGCGGGCCAGTCATGGCGCTGGCGGGCGATGCGTCCAGCGGTTTGAGGCGCGGGTCGTTTGGATCAGCGCTTTGCAGCGCAGCGATCTGCGACTTGGCCACAGAATTGCCGACGTCCGGATAGAACGGTGCGGTGGCGCTGATCAGGTACTGATGGTTAAGGAACGAGCCACCGAAAGCACCCTGGAAAAAGTTATCGCACAGCACGAACTCTTGCGCGACGTCCCACAGGCGCAGGGCATAACGGCTCTGTGCGTAGTGCCCCATGGTCAAACCACCGGAGTCGGCCCACGCGACGAAACCGTCATTCTTGCCGCCGTTGATCTGCATCTGGTTCTGATAAAACACGTGCCACAAATCACGGGTGACCAGGCCAAAGGGCAGGTCTTCGCCATTCGGGCCTTTGAGGGCGAATGGCGCGTTGGGCAGGTTTTCCTGAAACTGCGTGGCGTTGGGGTACGTCACGCCATCCAGGGTTTGCGGGCCGATCTGCAAGGTGCCGCCCCAGACCGGCGGCAGGGTTTGCAACAGCGAGCCATCGCGGTCGCGTTGCTGATAGTCGGCAGGTTTCAGCGCTGACAGCGGCTTCTCGACGCCGGGGAAATCACCGAACAGATTATTGAAACTGCGGTTCTCGGCGTAGATCACCACCACGGTTTTCACCTGCTCACGCAGCGCCTTGTCCAGCTCGGCCGGGGTCAGCGGATGCTCGGCTGGTTTATCCGGTTGATCGCCGGTATTGCCACACGCCGCCAGCGTCGCCCCGACGCCAAGCACCGCAACACCCCCAAGGAAACGGCGGCGACTGGTATCGGTGGGGGTATCGGATTTTGGGGAAGGAGCGTCGGTGGCGTCTGTATCGTCAATCATGTGTCGGCCCGTTTTGCTTAAATGTTTCAGTATGTTTCGGGCGGACGCTAGCAAGGGGATGTGACGGTTGGGTTACAAATGGTGCGGTGATTGTTGATCTGCTGCACGGTTAGACTTTCGCGATTGAATCCTGTCGCGATAAACCATGAAGCCCTCTACTGCTCTTGATTTGCAACGAATCGCTGTCCGTGCGGTTGCCCGCCGATTTCAGATGGGCAACCTTCGTGTTTTTGGTTCGGTGGCCATGGGCACCGATACAGAAGGCAGTGATCTCGACCTTTTGGTCGATCCAAAGCCCGGCACCACATTGTTTGATCTAGGAGGGCTTCAGGTGGAGCTTGAGGAATTACTGGGCGTCACCGTTGACTTGCGAACCCCGGAAGATATTCCACTCAAATTTCGCCAACAGGTTTTGGAACAGTCGCGACCTGTATGAAAAGGGAACTGATCTATCAGTTAAGAACTGAATGAGACTGCGAATAATGGGTGTGAAGTCTGGACGGTGACTCAAGTTCGAAGTGAAACAAATGTGTGAGCGGACTTGCTCGCGAAGGCGGTGTATCAATCAGCAATGATGTTGACTGACCCACCGCTTTCGCGAGCAAGCTCGCTCCCACAGGGGAATTACTTCGTCAGGTAGATCCGGTTTACGGCATCACCGGCGGTGTATACGCCAATGTCGTCCCCAGCGCCCACAGCAAAAACAGCACCAGCGGCGTGTGCACCAGCAGTTGCACGAACGAGAAGCCGATCAGGTCCCGCGCCTTTAATCCGAGCACACCCAGCAACGGCAGCATGTAAAACGGGTTGATCAGGTTCGGCAGCGCTTCGGCCGCGTTATAGATCTGCACCGCCCAGCCGAGGTGGTATTGCAGATCGTTGGCGACCTGCATCACGTACGGCGCTTCGATGATCCACTTGCCGCCACCCGACGGAATGAAGAAGCCGAGAATCGCCGAGTACACGCCCATCAGCAGCGCATAGGTGTCGTGGGAGGCGATGCTGACGAAGAACGTCGAGATGTGGTGCGCCAGCGTCTGCGCATCGGCGCCTTTGACCGTGGTCATCAGTGCGGCAATCGAACCGTACAGCGGGAACTGGATCAGCACGCCGGTGGTGGTCGGCACCGCGCGCGACACCGCATCGAGGAAGCTGCGCGGGCGCCAGTGCAGCAGCGCGCCGAGCATGATGAACAGGAAGTTGTAGGTGTTCAGCCCGGAGATCGCGGTGATCGCCGGTTTGGTCGAAAACTCGTGGAACAGCCATCCCGCCGCCAGCAGCACCAGCACGATGATCAGCAGTGGACTGTGTTCAAGCCATTCGCCCGGGCGAGTGCGCGGTTGCAGCGGTGGCAGGTTGAACGCCGGGTCGATGCCGCAGGCCTTGGCGTCCCGCGCAGAGTTCGGGCCGGGCGCGGTGGCGTAGGCGATGATGATCGAGATCACGATCAGCGCCAGCAGCATCACGCCGGACTGCCAGAGGAAAATCGTTTCGGTGAACGGAATCACTCCGGTGATCGACAGGATCGACGGCGGCAGGCTGCCCGGGTTGGCCTGCAACTGTGCGGCCGACGACGACAGGCCCAAGGCCCACACGGCGCCCAGACCCAGATAGGCAGCGGCACCAGCGGCGCGGTAATCCATTTTCAGATCGGTGCGGCGGGCGAGGGCGCGCACCAGCAAACCGCCGAACACCAGCGACAGGCCCCAGTTGAGCAGCGACGCAACCATCGAAATCAGTGCGACCCAGGCCACGGCGGAGCGGCCGTTTTTCGGGATTCGTGCCAGACGATCGATCAGTTTCACGGCGGGCGGCGAGCTGGCGACGACGTAGCCGCCGATCACCACGAAGGCCATTTGCATGGTGAACGGGATCAGGCTCCAGAAGCCGTCACCGAAAGCCATCGCGGCGTCGGTGGGTTTGGCGCCCATGGCCATTGTGGCCAGCGCGACGATGATGACGGCCAGCGCGGCGAACACCCAAGAGTCGGGAAACCAGCGTTCGGCGAAGTTGGAACAGCGCAAGGCGAAGCGCGCGGAGCGGCTATCTTCGATATCAGCGGCCACAGAAGTACCTCGGATTTTTTTATGGTTATTTGGGGTCTGGCAGGCGAAACACATATCCCCTGTAGGAGTGAGCCTGCTCGCGATAGCGTCCGTTCATTCAACATGTGTATTGACTGACCTGGCGCCATCGCGAGCAGGCTCACTCCTACAGGAACTGCGTTTGCCCGAATCGACAGGCCCCAACAGTAAATCAAGCCGAGGCGTTTTGTGAGCAGGTTTTTCCAAATCAGGACTATGGTCTAACGGGTTGTCCATCCGTCCATTTGCGTAGACCATGTGCGCCTTGGTTTTTTGCCTGTGCCAGAGTTCTTTGTCATGACTGCCAATTCCGCAGCGCAACCCGCGCCGTTCAGCCGCTCCGACTACAAGACCCTCGGCCTTGCAGCCCTCGGTGGCGCGCTGGAAATCTATGATTTCATCATTTTCGTGTTCTTCGCCCTGACCCTCAGTCAGCTGTTTTTCCCGCCGGAAATGCCCGAATGGCTGCGCCTGCTGCAAAGCTTCGGGATCTTTGTCACCGGTTACCTGGCGCGGCCGCTGGGCGGTATTTTGATGGCGCATTTCGCCGACCGCATGGGGCGCAAGAAAGTCTTCAGCCTGAGCATCCTGATGATGGCGCTGCCGTGCCTGCTGATCGGGATCATGCCGACTTACGCGCAGATCGGTTATTTCGCGCCGCTGTTGCTGCTGGCGCTGCGCATCCTGCAAGGCGCGGCGGTCGGCGGCGAAGTGCCGAGTGCCTGGGTGTTCGTCGCTGAACATGCACCTGCTGGCCATCGCGGTTATGCGCTGGGCTTCCTCCAGGCCGGGCTGACCTTCGGTTACCTGATCGGCGCGTTGACCGCGACGTTTCTGGCGCAAGTGTTCACCCCGGCAGAAATCCTCGATTACGCCTGGCGCTATCCGTTCCTGCTCGGCGGTGTATTCGGCGTGATCGGCGTCTACCTGCGTCGCTGGCTGAGCGAAACGCCGGTGTTCATGGCCATGGAAGCGCAGCGTGAGGCGCGCGTCGAACTGCCGTTGCGCACGGTGTTGCGCGAACACCGACTGGCGATGCTACCGGCGATGCTGCTGACCTGCGTGCTGACCTCGGCGGTGGTGGTGTTCGTCGTCATCACGCCGACCATGATGCAGAAAACCTTCGGCATGACCGCCAGCCACACCTTCGCCCTCAGCGCATTGGGCATCGTTTTCCTCAATATCGGCTGCGTGATCGCCGGGTTGCTGGTCGACCGCATCGGCGCCTGGCGCACGGTCATGCTCTATAGCCTGTTGCTGCCGCTGGGCATTGCCGTGCTCTACGGTTGCCTGATCAGCGGCGGCGACTGGATCGGCATCGCCTACGCCATCGCGGGTCTCGCCTGCGGCGTGGTGGGTGCGGTGCCGTCGGTGATGGTCGGGTTGTTCCCGGCGCGTATTCGCGTGTCAGGCATTTCCTTCACCTACAACATTGCCTACGCCGCGTGGGCAAGTATCACACCGCTGTTGCTGATCGGTCTGATGCCGTGGAGTCCGTGGATCTGCGTGATGTTCTGCGCGGTGATGGGCGCGGTCGGTATCGTCAGCGCGGCGTATTTCGGTGCGCGCATGCCGCGCACGGGACAATCTCAGGTAGCCGGAACTGCCTGACAACGTACGTCCGAACTATTTTTGACTGAGGAGTCTCAAGCGCTCTTCAGAAACGCTGCGCAAGGCCGATGGTTAGGCTGCATCCCGCTCTCTAACCTGTCCATCGGTACTTTCCCATGTTCAACAAACGCTTGAAGCAAGAGCTGGCCGCTCTTCGTGAAGAACTCTCCAGCCTTGTGCAAGTGAAGGAAAGCCTGGAAAGCGAGATGCTGGTGCTGACCCTCGAGCCCGACGGCCGGGTGCAGTCGGTCAATCAGAACTTCCTCACCGAGATGCTCTACAAGAGCCACGATCTGATTGGCCGCGCGATCGAAGACATCGTTCCGGCCCACGTGAAGTCCGATGAATTTCATCAGCGCTTCAAAAACGCCATGAACCGTGGCGAGCATTTCGCTGGCGCGATTCGTTTGCTGCGCGGCAATGGTGAAGAGGCGTGGCTGCGCTCGATCGTGCAGCCGGTGCGCACGTCGGATGGGCGGATCAAGAACATCTCGATCTACGCCAGTGACCTGACGCGCACCATCGAAGCCTCCCGTGAACACGAAAACCTGATCGGCGCGCTGGTGCGTTCCACCGCCGTGATCGAGTTCGATCTCAACGGTAATGTACTGGCCGCCAATGATCGTTTCCTTAGCGGTATGGGTTACAGCCTGGCGCAGATCAAGGGCAAACATCACCGCATGTTTTGCGAGCCGCAGGAGTACAACAGCGCCGAGTACGCGAACTTCTGGCGTCGCTTGAACAACGGTGAATTTGTCGCTGAGCGTTTCAAACGGGTCGACAGCCATGGTCGTACAGTCTGGCTGGAAGCCTCCTACAACCCTGTGGTCGATGCCAACAACAAACTGTACAAAGTGGTGAAGTTCGCCACGGTGATCACCGATCAGGTCAACCGTGAACAAGCCGTTGCCGAAGCCGCCAACATTGCCTACAGCACCTCGCAACAAACCGACAGCACGGCGCAGCGCGGCACCACGGTGGTGACTGAAGCGGTCAATGTGATGCGTGATTTGTCGCGACACATGCAGACGGCGGGTGAGGGCATTGAAGCGCTGAACGAGCAATCTCTGGTGATCGGCACCATCGTCAAAACCATCAGCGGGATTGCTGAACAGACCAACCTGCTGGCGCTCAACGCGGCGATCGAAGCGGCGCGTGCCGGTGAACAGGGGCGTGGTTTTGCCGTGGTGGCCGATGAAGTGCGGCAACTGGCTTCGCGTACGAGCCAGGCGACGGACGAAATTGTCGGCGTGGTGCGGCAGAACCAGGAAATGGCGCGCAACGCCGTGGCCCTGATGACTGACGGCAAGCTGCAGGCCGAACAGGGGCTGGCGCTGGCGGCAGAGGCGGGCACGGTGATTGTCGAGATTCAGGACGGTGCGCAGAAAGTTGTGAACGCGGTAGGCCAGTTCGCCAATCAACTTTCCAACTGAAGATCCATCCAATCCCTGTAGGAGCTGTCGAGTAAAACGAGGCTGCGATCTTTTGATCTTGATGTTGAGGGCCAAGATCAAAAGATCGCAGCGTTCCGCAGCTACAGGTTTTTCACCAGCAGATATTTCGTTGCTGGCGCTACAATCGGCTCCTTTTCTCCCCGGAGCAGATCCCCATGAGCGCCGACCATCGCCGCCCGGTTCCCCTCAACAAAGCCTACCGTTTGCTCAACCATGGGCCGACCGTATTGGTCAGCGCCGCCCATGACGGCCAGCGCAATATCATGGCTGCCGCCTGGGCGATGCCACTGGATTTCGAGCCGCCGAAAGTCGCCGTCGTACTCGACAAATCGACCTGGACGCGACAGTTGCTCGAAGCCTCGGGCACCTTCGTCCTCAACGTTCCGTGTGCGCAACAGGCCGATATCGTGCAAACCGTCGGTAACACTTCCGGTCTGGACATCGTTGGCAGTCAAAGCCGCGACAAATTCGAAGCGTATGGCCTGCAAACCTTCGCCGGAGATCTTGTTGAGGCGCCGCTGCTCGACGGCTGCGTCG
Source organism: Pseudomonas sp. NPDC088429 (assembly GCF_044753305.1). NCBI lineage: Bacteria > Pseudomonadati > Pseudomonadota > Gammaproteobacteria > Pseudomonadales > Pseudomonadaceae > Pseudomonas > Pseudomonas sp. NPDC088429. The sequence continues at coordinate 20,855 of NZ_JBIVMX010000055.1, forward strand.
CCTGGCTTGAATGTCGTTTGTTGCCGGAGCCGCACAATCATCAGCAGTACGATCTGTTCCTCGCCGAAGTGATTGCCGCGCACGCCGATGCGCGCGTGTTTAGCGAAGGGCGCTGGCATTTCGACGGCCACGATTCGTTGCGCACGCTGCACCATGTGGCGGGCGGGCATTTCCTCACTATTGGCGATGCGCTGGATGGCAAAGTGCTGGAGGCTAAACCATCGGAGTGAAACAAAAATTAACGTTTTGCAGTAATTAATTATTGTTTTGCGATAATTTAATCGTCTATGGTTTGTCTCACATTCAATCTGTGAGGCATCTCATGACTTCCGTTTCTCTCGCGCAATTCAGCCGCCGTATGGCCACAATTACATTGCTGTTGATCATCCTGATGCTGGTGCTCAACGCTGCGGTCTGGCTGTTCCCGACGTTGGCCAGCAAGGATGGTTTGGGCCTGGGGTTCGCCTTGAGCGATCGCCAGCTCTCGGACATGACCAGTGCCGCCGCAGTGTTTCCGTGGTGGCAAACACTGGGCGCCATCGTGCTGTCGAGTATTCCCCTGATCGCACTGGCCTATGGTTTGAGGGCGCTACGTCGTCTGTTCCAGTGCTACGCCACGGGTGAGTATTTTTCCGCCGAAGCCGCCGGTCATCTGGGCAAAGTCGGGCGCGCCGTGGCGCTTTGGGTGCTGCTGGATTTTCTTTGCGAGCCGATGCTCAGCTTGTGGATTACGCAGAATGCGCCGGTGGGAGAGCGAATGGTGACTTTGAGCGTCACAGCGTCCACCTTCGTCGCGTTGTTCATGGCCGGCTGCATTTCGATCATTGCGCGTATCCTGTCGCAGGCCAGCGAAGTGGATTCCGAAAACCGTACTTTTATTTGAGATCGCTATGTCTATCGTGATTCAACTGGACGTGATGCTCGCCCTGCGCAAGGTCAAATCCAAGGATCTGGCCGCCGCCATCGGCATCACCGAAGCCAATCTGTCTTTGCTCAAACAGGGCAAGGTCAAAGGTTTGCGTCTGGCGACCCTGGACGCCATTTGTGAATACCTCAACTGCCAACCCGGCGACTTGCTGATCCGCGTGCCGGAGGGCGAACCGGCTGTTTAAAAGCACTGCCCAACCCATGGCAAAACGCGGCGGGATGTTGCAAGGTGTGGGCATTGTCGAATCAATCAGGCACATGCCCCATGAATATCTCTGCCGTGAGCTACCTCGCTCCATTGCTGTCGCTGGCGCTGTTGTGGACAGTCGCCGTGGTCACGCCGGGGCCGAACTTCTTCAACATCGCGCAACTGGCCGTCAGCCGTTCGCGACGCCATGGCGTCGTTGCCGCACTGGGTGTGGCCAGCGGCACGGTACTGTGGGGACTGGCCGGCGGCTTGGGCATCCAGTCATTGTTCAGCGCTGCTCCGACGCTGTACCTCAGTTTCAAGATCGCCGGTGGCTGCTACCTGATCTACCTCGGCCTCAAGCAATTCAAACGCAAGGCTGCCATCGCGCCGGGCACCGTGGACGCGTCGCAGCAAACACTGCGCGGCGCCTATGCCCGAGGCTTTCTCGGCAACATGACCAATCCAAAATCGGCACTGTTCGTCGCCACCATCTTCGCTACCGCAATGCCGGCACACATACCGCCGTTATTGCTGGCGCTGGCGGTACTGACCATGGCTACGCTGTCATTCAGTTGGTATTGCAGCGTCGCACTGTTTTTCGCCAGCCGCCGGGTGGCGAGTGTTTACGAACGCTCGCGTAAGTGGCTGGATCGGCTGGCGGGTGGTTGCTACTTGCTGTTTGGCGCACATCTGGTGGCGAGTCGTTGAGCGCATTGGGTGTATCTGTCTCAGGGCAAGTCGAGATGAAAATGCTTCGCTTCGTAGGCTTCGATCAAGGTGATCATTACCTCGAAGTAATCCCCTTCAGGCGTACCAGGTACAGGTTCATTGTCGAAAAGTGCGGAAACGTTTTTGAGCGCCGCACGGTAGTCTTCTTCGGTGTGGATCGGACGGATGTTCATGGGGAAAACTCCATTTCAACGAACGGACTCACTCTACCTCTGCGTACAATTTTCAGGGGTAGGAAAAGGCGACGTGACATTGCCGTAGCTTCCGAGCCCGCATAAAAAAAGGCCTACCTCCCAGTAAGCCTTTTCCGTCTTTCATGTAAGCCTCAATCCCCCAACGCTTCCCCTTCACGCCGTGGATCCGCACCACCTTCCAGCGTTGCATTCCCTTGCGCATCCTTGACCCGAACAATCGCTTGGGTGCCGCTGGTCATGTCGATTTCATTCACCGCATGCCCTTTGTCCTTCAACGCCTGAATCAGCGCCGGGCTGAATTGGCCTTGTTCCAGTTCGGTCGGGCCGTTGCGGCTGCCGAAGTTGGGCAGGCTGATGGCGCTTTGTGGGTCGAGATTCCAGTCGAGCAGGCCGATGGTGGTTTTCGCCACGTATTCGATGATCTGCGAGCCGCCCGGTGAGCCGACGCTGGCGAGGAATTCGCCGCTGTTGCGATCAAAGATTAGCGTGGGCGCCATCGACGAGCGTGGACGTTTGCCGGGTTCGACGCGGTTTGCGACTTTTTGGCCGTTCTCTTCGGGGATAAAGGAGAAGTCGGTCATCTGGTTGTTGAGCAGAAAACCCTGAACCATCAGGTGCGAACCGAACGCTGCTTCGATGGTGGTGGTCATCGATACGGCGCCGCCGAGGTCATCCACCGCGACCACTTGTGACGTCGAGATGCGCAGTGGCGAACGATCCGGTGCATAGGCCACCTGCACGCCCGGTGGTGTGCCGGGTTTGGCGGTGCCCATGCTGCGCTCGCCGATCAGACTGGCGCGATTGGCCAGATAACCCGGATCGACCAGGCCTTTCACTGGTACCGGAACGAAGTCGGTATCGGCGACGTATTGCGCACGATCGGCGTAGGCCAGACGTTCAGCTTCGGCGATCAGGTGCACTGCTTGTGGCGCGGGTTCGATGCCGGCGGGTTTGTCGGTTTTCACCGGTTTCAGCGGGGTGAGCGACAAGCGCGGATCGCGGGTTTCCAGCGCCTGCAAGGTGCCAAGTATCTGCGCCACGGCGATGCCGCCCGACGACGGTGGCGGCATGCCGCAGACTTGCCAGCGTTTGTAATCGGTGCACAGCGGCGCGCGTTCTTTGGCTTGATAGTGCTGAAGGTCGTGCAGCGACAGGCTGCCCGGGTTGGCGTGGCCCTGAACCTTAGCGACGATTTCTTCGGCGATCGGGCCTTTGTACAGCGCATCGGCGCCTTCGTTGGCGATGCGTTTGAGCACGGCAGCCAAGGCTGGATTCTGCAAGCGCGTGCCGACCGCTTTGACACTGCCATCGGTATTGAGGAAATACGCGGCCATGTCCGGAGAATTGCGAATCACCGGATCAGACTCCAGCAGCGAATGCAGGCGCGGGGAAATCGCGAAACCTTGTTCGGCGAGGTTGATCGCCGGTTCAAACAGCTTGGCCCATGGCAGGCGACCGTGTTGTTTATGCGCCATTTCCAGTGCGCGCAAAACGCCAGGAGTGCCAACGGAGCGGCCGCCAATTTGCGCCTGGGGGAACGACATCGGTTTGCCGTCAGGGCGCAGAAAGAGTTTCTCGGTTGCGCCGGCCGGCGCGGTTTCGCGACCGTCATAGGTGCGCACCTGTTTACCGTCCCACAGCACGATCATCGCGCCGCCACCGATCCCGGAGGATTGCGGCTCAACCAGCGTCAGCACGGCCTGCATCGCAATCGCTGCATCAATCGCCGAACCGCCCTGACGCAACATCTCGCGACCGGCCTCGGCAGCCAGTGGATTGGCAGCGGCGGCCATGTGTTTGCTGGCGTGACGGGTTTGCAGATCGGTGCGGAAACCCGACGCGGCTTCCGGTGCCAAGGGCATGACCGAGGAGGGCGGGGCGTTGCACGCGGTGAGGGTCAGGGCGCTGATGATCAGCGTCAGGGCAGGCAGGCGAAAGCGGCTCAAGGGCAAGGCTGAAAACACGCGGGCTCTCCGTCCGTGGATTAAATGTCTGAGGGACTCTATCGACCGGTCGGTCGAGACGCAAACCGATGGGCATTTTTGTCTTTCTTTTCAGGGCGGATGTTCGCTAGGGTCAACCTCAAATCATTAACCTGAAATGAGCCTTTTGTGGGAGCGAGCTTGCTCGCGAATGCGCAGAGTCAGTCGGCAGAAATGTTAAATGTAAAACCGCTTTCGCGAGCAAGCTCGCTCCCACAATTAGAAAACCAACAAGAGGCCAAGCATGCACAGCGAGTTTCCCACCGAGTCCAGTTACCGCATTCAACGCGACCAGTTTCTCGCCGCCGCCAATGCCGCCGGGGCGTCAATCACCTCCTACGCACATCCGCGCTGTGGCCCGTTTGGCGAGCCGTTGAGCACCGACGTCGCCGTGCTCGGTGACCCGCAGGCCAAAAAACGTCTGGTGGCACTCAGCGGTACCCACGGTGTGGAGGGCTATTACGGTTCCGACTGCCAAATCGATTGGCTGAAAGCATTCGCACCCGGCTCGCTGCCCAAGGATGTCGCGGTGATCATGGTTCACCTGATCAACCCGTGGGGCACCGCGTGGCTGCGTCGAGTCAACGAAGACAACATCGACCTCAACCGCAATCATCTGGATTTCACCGAAGCGTTGCCGGATAACCGAGCCTACGCGGCATTACACGATATCTACGCCTGCACCGACCTGAATGGCCCCGAGCGTCAACGCGCCGATGCCTTGCTCGATGCGCAGATCAACGAACACGGCTGGCCGGCGGTGATGTCGATTGTCGAGGGTGGTCAACACAGTCATCCGGATGGATTGTTCTATGGCGGTCGGGCGCCGAGCTGGTCGAATCGCACGTTGCATCAAATCATCGAAGCGCACTTGGCCGGCGCGGACACCGTGATGTGTTTCGACCTGCACACCGGCGCTGGCGAATACGGTCATCCGATGTTGCTGACGATCACCCAAGCGCCGTACCCGGCACTCCCCAAGGCTCAGTCGATTTACGGGCCATGGCTTTACACGCTGCACACCGGCGCCGACACCCTGAGCGAAACCGGCGTCGCCGCGACCGCCACCGGTTACACCTCGCAGGCATTGCTCGATGCCTTGCCGGACGTGCAATTGATGCCGTTCGTGATCGAGTGCGGAACGTATCCGGGCGCGGATGTGCATCGGTATTTACGTGACGACCATTGGCTGCATTTACACGGTGATCCGCTGGATGCAACGGGGAGGGTGATCAAACTGAATCTGCTGGAACAGTTCTACCCGGCCGATCCCGACTGGCGGGCGATGGTGGGTTTGCGTACCCGGCAAATCTGGGCGAAAGGATTGGCGGCACTGGCAGGCTGAAACGCTGGATGAGGGGAGAAATCCCCTCACCATAAAACCGGCGCTTTTCTCGAGGCATAAAAAAACGGCCTACCTTTCGGTAAGCCGTTTTTAGTACTTGGTGGCTACACAGGGACTTGAACCCCGGACCCCAGCATTATGAATGCTATGCTCTAACCAACTGAGCTATGTAGCCAAGTGGCGCGCATTATTCCCCTGAAATGGAAAAGCGTCAAGCGTAAATTTAAAAATTTTTTCTACGCTTTCAACCGTTTATCAAAATCACTGGCTCAGCAGCGGCGAAGGGCAGCGTTGGAACCAGCGGCTGGCCTGTTCATACGCGTGCGCCAATTGCAGAACAGCGAAGTCTGCCTGGTGCTTGCCGATGATCTGCAGCCCCATCGGCAAACCCTGCGCATTGAATCCAGCCTGAACGCTCGCCACCGGGCAACCCGATAACGTGCCGGGGATCACCACTTCCATCCAGCGATGATAAGTGTCCATGCTCACGCCTTCGATCGACGTCGGCCACGGCTGGGTTTTATCGAACGGAAACACCTGAGCGCTCGGCAACAACAGGTAGTCATATTTTTCGAATAACTTCGAGATCGCCCGATACCAATCACTGCGCACCACCGAGGCGGTAAACACTTCGCTGGCGGAAAGCTGCAAACCGTTTTCCACTTCCCAGATCGCTTCCGGTTTCAACAGCGCTCGTTTTTGTGGATCGGCATAAGTCGCGCCCAACGAACCGGCGACCATCCAGTGGCGCAACGTGCGCCAACTGCTCCACAAGCGCTCAGGCGCGAAACCCGGATCCGCTGCCTCGACGTGGCAGCCAATGCTTTCGAAGTCGACGAAGGTCTTCTCGCACAGCGACAGCACGCCGTTCTCCATCGGCAGATAACCATTGAAGTCACCCAGCCAGCCCAGCCGTGTGCCTTTGAAATCACGTTCCAGCGGCGCCGCAAACGCCTCACCGGATTCGGCGATGGACAGCGGCGCTCGCGCATCGGCGCCGGCCTGCACTGACAGCAGCAACGCCGCGTCACGCACGCTGCGCGCCATCGGGCCTTCGTAACCGAGTTGATCGATAAACAGATCGGCACTGTCATCAAACGGTACGCGACCCTGCGACGGGCGGAAGCCGAAGATGTTGTTGAACGCCGCCGGGTTGCGCAGCGAGCCCATCATGTCGCTGCCATCGGCCACGGGCACCAGATGCATCGCCAGCGCCGCGCCCGCGCCACCGCTGCTGCCGCCGGCGGTTTTGCTCGGGTCATAAGCGCAACCGGTCGCGCCGAACAATGGGTTGTAGCTTTGCGAGCCGAGGCCGAATTCCGGGGTGTTGGTTTTGCCGATGATGATCGCGCCGGCCTGCTTGATTCGCTCGACCATGATGCCGTCGCGCTCGGGCACGAAATCCTTGTACAGCGGCGAACCCATGGTGGTGCGAATGCCACGGGTCAGCGACAGATCCTTGATCGCGTGCGGCAGGCCGTGCATCCAGCCATGGTATTCGCCGCGCAGCAGTTCAGCGTCGCGCTGATCGGCCTGAGCCAGCAGATCATCAGGCGCCTGCAGGCTGATCAACGCATTGACCTTGGGGTTGAAGCGTTCGATGTGCGCGAGATAGGTCTGCATCACTTCGCGGCAGGAAACCTGGCGCAGGCGAATGCGCTCGGCGAGCTCATGGGCCTGCAACAGGACCAGTTCGCTGATGTTATTAGAATTCATTGCAAGCAGCCTTCAAGACGACTGGAAAAACGCCCCGGCCTCGCGCCGGGGCGGCAGGGATCAACGCATCAGGTTGGTCCAGAGACGGTCGGCCAGACGGATCGAGCCTTCGCCGCAGGTCTTGCTGAACACCACTTTGGTGCCTTGCGGAATGTGCAGCTCCGGCGCGTCCTTGAGCGAGGCATCGAGGAACGGTTCGACGCCTTTGATCGGGCTCTGATGCTTGAGGAAGTTCTGCGTCATCGCCGCATTTTGAGGCTGGCTGAGGAACGCAATGAACGCCTTGGCATTCGCTGGATTCTTGCTGCCGGTGGGGATGACCATGTTGTCGACCCACGCCAGCACGCCTTCTTTCGGGTACAGATATTTCAGCGTCGGTTTCATTTCGCGAGCGCGCATCGACGAGCCGCCCCAGAACATCGACATGTCGATTTCACCCGAAGCGAGGTTTTCGCGGATCGAACCGGCCTTCGAGCTGTAGGTTTTCACGTACGGTTTCTGCGCCTTGAGCAGCGTCAGAATCTGCTGCATCTGCTTCGGATCTTCGGTGCACAACGGGATGTCGAGGTACAGGCTGGCCATGTCCACCGCGTCGCTGACCGCGTCGAACATGTTGATCCGGCCTTGCAGCTCGGCCGGGGGCTCATACAAGACTTTGTAGCTGTCGGCCGGGCCGCTATAGCGCGCCGTGTCGAGCACCACGCTGGTGGTACCCCAAATGAACGGCACCGAATACGCGCCCTCGGGATCCCAGCTCGGTTTTTTCAGGTTGTCGGCAACGTTGGCGTAATACGCTTCTTTGACCGGGTCGAAGCGCTCCAGGAGTTTTTCCTGAATCAGGATCGGCACGAATTGATGCGACGGAATCGCCACGTCATAACCGGCGCCGCCCTGTTTCAGTTTTGCCAGCAGCGTCTCGTTGGAATCGTAGGAATCGACGGTGACTTCGATGCCGGTCTGCTTCTGGAACTTGGCGAGAATCTCCGGCGAAAAGTAGCCGCTCCAGCTCACCACGTTGAGTTTCTCGGCGGCCTGAACACTGACGGCCATGGTCAGCGGCACAGTCAGGAACAACGAAGTGCCGACGCTTTTTATCCACTTGCTCATGTCATTTCCCCACAGTAGGTAGAAGGTTCAGGCGTTCTTTTTGCCCAACAGGTAAGAGAGGCTGACGAACAGCACCGAGACGCCCAAAATCAGCGTCGACACGGCGTTGACGTCGGGTGTCACACCCATGCGCAGCAGGCCGAAGATGAAGATCGGCAGGGTGGTGGTGCCGGCCTGCGAGACCATCATCGAGATCACGAAGTTATCCAGCGAGACGATGAAGGCCAGCATCAATCCGGAGAAAATCCCCGGCATCAGCAGCGGCAGCGTAACCTTGCGAAAGGTGCGCCACGGGCCGGCGTAGAGATCGGCCGAGGCTTGCTCCAGCGACAGATCCATATCGTTCAGACGTGCACGAATCGGCAGGTAGGCAAAAGGAATGCAGAACACCGTGTGCGCGATGATCAGGTTGCCGTAACCCAGCGACAGGCCGATGGTCGAGAACAGCGCGAGCGTTGCCACGCCGACGACGATTTCTGGCAACACCAGCGGCAACATGATCGCGCCCATCGACAGTTGCAGGCCTTTGAACTTGGCCCCGCGCGAGGTACCAAGCGCGGCGAGGGTGGCAATCGCTGTGGCGACCATGCTGGCGCACACCGCGATCATCAGGCTGTTGCTGGCGGCCTGGCGCAAGGCCTGATTGGCGAACGCGGCGCGGTACCAGTCGAGGCTGAAACCAGTCCACACCGTCGCTGACTGATTGGCGTTGAACGAGAACACCACCAGCACCACGATCGGCGCATAGAGGTACAGATAGAACAGAAAGCTGAAGCCGCCGAACCCTGGAAAGTCCTGCACGCCCAGCCCTTTGCGTTTGAATAAAGCGAGCATCACGCACCTCCTTTGGCGATGCGCTGACGCTCGGCGCGCAGGGCATACACGGTCAGCACCAACATCACTGCGGCCATCAGCACCAGCGACAGCGCAGCGCCGAATGGCCAGTTACGCGAGTCACTGAACTGGCGGAAGATCAGGTTGCCGAGCATCATTCGCGTGCCGCCGCCGAGCAGTTCCGGGGCAATCATCGCGCCCAGGCACGGTACGAAGGTGAGGATGGCGCCGGCGAGAATCCCCGGTTTGGCGATCGGCAACACCACTTTGCGCAAGGTGCGCACGCGGCCGGCGTAGAGATCCTGCGCAGCCTCGAGCAGGCGGGTGTCCATTTTTTCCAGCGTCGCGTAGATCGGCAAAACCACGAATGGCGCGTAGGTGTAAACCAGCCCCAGCAGCACCGCGCCGTCGGTGTACAACAACTGCAACGGTTCATGGATGACGCCCATGCCCATCAGGCTGTTGTTGATTACGCCGGTGTTACGCAGCAGCAAAATCCACGCATAGGTGCGGATCAGCAGGTTGGCCCAGAACGGCACGGTGATCAGAAAAATCAGCAAGCCGCGCCGATGCGCCGGTTGCATCGCCAGCCACACGGCGACCGGAAAACCGATCAGCAGGGTGATGATCGTGGTCAGCCCGGCGATGCCGATCGAACGCAGGGCGATGAGCAGATAGGAGTCGGTAAACGCCAGGCTGTCATCCATTTGCCGCTCGAACAGCAACGAGGTGTATGCCTCACTGCTGAAGACTTTATTGACCCCGCCGTAGGGGTTGGCTTCCATCAGCGAATAGCCGATGACAATCAGGATCGGCACCACCAGAAACAGGCAGATGGCGGTCAGCGCCGGGCTGACACCGAGAAAACTCTGGAAGGCCTTGCGACGTTCCAGCGTGTTGGCAATCGGTAAGGCGTGCATGGCAATTTCTCCGGCTCAATCGTGCAGGACGCTGGCGCTACCACGGTCAAACAGCAGACCGGCCTGGGAGCCGACGGCAAAGCGCAGGCTCTGGTCGACGCAATTGGGCGTGCGCACGGTGAGACGCGAACCATCGCTGAGGCTGACCTGATATTGCAGGTCGGTGCCGAGGTAGATCTGCGCGTCGATCCGGCACGGCAAGGCAGCCTCGGTAGCGGCCGGCACCAGATGCAGGCGCTCGGGGCGTACCGACAGCGATACGCTGGCGCCGACCTGCACGTCATCGCACGCTTGCGCCGGCAGCGGATGCCCGGCCGGCCCAGCGAACCACGCCTGACCGTCTTCCACACGAGTCACGGTGCCTTCGATGAAATTGGTTTCGCCGATGAAGTCAGCGACGAAGCGATTGCGCGGACGTTCGTAGATTTCTTCCGGCCGCCCGACCTGTTGCACTTCGCCTTCGGAGAGCACGGCGATGCGGTCGGACATGGTCAGTGCTTCTTCCTGGTCGTGGGTGACGAAGATGAAGGTGATGCCGGTTTTCGCCTGAATGGTTTTCAGCTCTTCGCGCATGGCCTGACGCAGCTTGAGATCGAGTGCCGACAGCGGCTCATCAAGCAGCAACACTTTTGGATGCGGCGCCAAAGCACGGGCGAGGGCGACACGTTGTTGCTGGCCGCCGGACAGTTGCGCCGGTTTGCGATTGGTGAAGCGTTCCATCTGCACCAGCGCGAGCATCTCGCGGACACGTTCGCTGATTTGCGCCTTGGTGAGGACTTTGCCCATCGGGTGCGATTCGAGGCCGAAGGCCAGGTTTTCAGCGATGGTCATGTGCGGGAACAGCGCGTAATGCTGAAACACCGTGTTGACCGGCCGCTCGAAGGGTGGACGATCGGCGATGTTTTCGCCGTAGAGAAGAATCTCGCCTTCGGTGGGAAATTCGAAACCGGCGATCATCCGCAGCAGCGTGGTTTTGCCACAGCCGGACGGGCCGAGAAGGGTGAAGAATTCGTTGTCGCGGATATCCAGATCAATGCTTTTCAGCGCCACTGGACCGGTGTGCGGATCACCGTATACCTTGCGCACCGAGCGGATTGAGACCGCCAGTGTTTGCAGCGAATGCAGGGCATTCATGCGTTACCTCCGATTCCCCCATCGCCTGCGACTTGCTCTCAAAAAGCATTGCCGTCGGGCCATGGATATTATTTTTTTGGGCAGGATCGAGATTGCGTTCGGGTGTAATAACCAGCTGTTTTTTTGTTCTGCTGTGGCTCGATTATCAGCCAGGGGTTGCGCGGGGCGACACTTCAATTTAAACATGGCAGCTGTTAGTTAATTTAATAGCCAAAGGTGCCAGGAATCATGCCCGACCACCGATTGCCGCCGCTGAATGCGGTGCGTGCCTTTGATGCCGCCGCGCGATTGGGCAGCTACGTCGAAGCCTCGAAAGCGCTGCACGTGACCCAGCCTGCGATAGGCCGGCATGTGAAATTGCTCGAAGACTGGTTGGGCATTCAATTGTTCGAACGCACCTCGCGCGGGGTCAACCTGACCCCGGCGGGCGAGAAATACCACCGCAAGATCAGCGCCGCGTTGCAGTTGATTATCGAGGCCGGCAAGGAAGCGCAGCCCAAAGACGCCGAACGCTGGCTGCGGATCATGGTGGTGCCGGGGTTCGCCAAGCGCTGGTTGATGCCACGGATCGAAGCGATGCGGCACCTGCGGCCGGGGCTGAAATTTGCCATCGAACCCAACTCGACCTTCACCGAAGTGGACGGCAAGAGTGCCGATCTGGGCATCGTCTACGGCCTCGACGGGGAGTACGCCGATTCGCGGGAAGCGCTGATTTGCCCTCGGGTGTTTCCGATTTGCACGCCGGAGTATCTGGCGAGCATCGATCCTATCGACAGCCCGAGAGATCTGATCAAGCACGAGCTGATTCACGTCGATGACGGTGAGTGGTGGAACCTGTGGTTCGCCGCCCATGACCTCGATATCCACCTGAAATCCGACCTGCTGTACGTCAACAACGATCACGCCTTGTCGGTGGCCGAAAGCGGGCAGGGCATTGCGCTGGCTAACGAAGTGCTGGTGCGCCATGAACTGGCCAGCGGCAAACTGGTGCGCGCGATTGATGATGAGGTGAAGCTGGAAAGTTACCGGGTGCTGACGCCGTCCGCCGAACTCTCAGCGGACGCCGTGTGGTTTATCCAGTGGCTGAAAACCGAGCTGGAAAAGGATTTCCCGCAAGCGGTGATCAGTTGAGGCGAAAGCGCGCCGTGTTCTCGCTCAGTGCCTGGCTGCCGAGGCGCAGGGTGTCTGCCGCGAGGTTCACCGCTCGCGCGCCTTCGAGCAAACGCACCGCCGCTTGATCGACCTGCTGGATATTGCCGCTGACTTCATCGGCGGTGCACGCCTGTTCCTCCACCGCCGTGGCGATTTGCGCGAGGGTGTCGGTGACGCTCTGCACGGCACTGGCGATTTCGCCCAACCGTTCGCCAAGCCCGGTGACTGACTCGGCATCGGTTTGCGCCTGGCCGCAGGCAGCTTCCATCAAACTCACGGCTTCGTTGACCGTTGCGCGCAGGCTGTCGACCGTTCCGGCGATCTGCGCGGTGGATGATTGCGTGCGTTGCGACAGGCTGCGCACTTCGTCAGCCACGACGGCAAAGCCGCGTCCCTGTTCGCCGGCGCGCGCGGCTTCGATGGCCGCGTTGAGCGCCAACAGGTTGGTCTGTTCGGCCACTCCGCGAATGGTGTCGACCACCAATTGAATCTGCTGGCCTTGCTCGCTGACCCGACCGAGCGCCGCTGCGGTGTCGTTCAAACGCTGATTGAGCTGTTGAATACTCGCGGTGGTGCGCTGACTGTCGCGGCTGCTGTCGGCAGCGACGCGTTGGGTGTGCTGAGCGCTGCCGGAAGCCTGTTCGCAACTCTGCGCCACGCCTTGCGAGGTCGCGGCCAATTGCGTGGCCGCAGCGGCGATCTGGCTGATCTGCAACTGCTGCGCTTCGACTTCGCCGAGGGCACCGCTGGAGTGATCGTTGAGGCTGCGCACCGCGTCGCTCAGTTGCGAAGTCTCGTGATCGACTCCGAGCATACTGCTGCGCAGTTGCACCACCGCGACGTTGAGCGCGGTGCTGATCGCCGCCAGTTCATCGCGACCCTCCACCGGCACTTGCAGGCTGAGGTTGCCATCGCGCAGGGCTTCCGCGAGCAAGGTAATGCCGCTGGCGCTGCGACGAATCGAGGCTTGCAGGCAGATGAACAGGTACAGCGCGGCCAGCAGCAGGCACCCGAACACGGCGGCGACGATGATGAACTGACGGATCGCTGAACCGTGATAAGCATCAAGCCTTTGATCCAGCGAGACCAGCGATTGCTGGCGCAGGGCGGCGAGGTCGATCAACAAGGCGTCGAGGCTGCGTTCAAAGTCTTCCGGTTTGAGATTGATGCTGCCGCCAAACACGCCGTCGTCCAGCACCTCCAGGCCGCTGTCGAGGTGTTTGAGGCTCTCGTGGTATTGGCTGGCCCAGCTCTGCTGATCTTTCGGCAGGCGTGCTTCCAGCAGCGTGGCGGTTTTCACCAGTTGCTCGCGAGCATCACCGATACGGCTGCGCAGATCGCGCAACTGCAAACGGCTTTGCAGGGTGAACTGGCCCGAAACTACTGAGGCCTGGCCGACGGCAGCGAGGCGACCGACGCGTTCAATCAAGTCCGGCGCATGTTGCGTGGAGATTTGCGTCAGCAGGTAGGTTTCCAGCCATGGCGCGAGGGTCAGGCGATTGTCCATGACGATTTGTTCGCGCAACCCTTGCAGGGCGCTGAGGGCGTTGGTGAAGCGGTCATAACCGTCCGGCCACCAACCGACGCCGCTGAGGCTTTTCGAATCCAGTCCATTGAGTGCGGTTTGCAGCGTTTGGTAGCGGCTGAGTGTTTCACCTTCCGCGCCTTCGTTTTGCAGGGCATTGCCCAGATCCGTGGTGGCTTGCACAACCGCCGGTTGCACCGCGTCGAACGCGCCCATGGCGGCGAGGGTGGCCGGTGTCGGCTGGCGATTGGTTTCGGTGGCGCGCCAACGGGCGGCGCGGTCGCGTTGGGCGGCGAGCAAGTTGTCCAGCGCATCCAGCGCGAGCAACTGGCGCACGCCGGCACGTTCGCCGGAAATCAGATTGAGCTTGTCGCGATAGTCCTGGCCGATCATCAACAGGCTGCCGGCCAACGGCAAAATGAACAGCAGAAACAACAACTGGAATTTACCCGCGAAGCCAAACCGCCCCAGCAATTTGATCCCCGGTGAAAGGAAAGCCTGCATGCCCCATGACTCCTCTGGACACCACGCACCATCGGCGTGCATCGCGGTCGTTCGACGTTGATGTTGTGCCCTGCTAAAAGGCCTCGAAAGTTCACTCTCACCCGCTCTGTAGGCAGGTTCTGTAGCGAAACTTCCCATTGTCGATCACCTTTGTAAGGCGACCGCGTTCAGGGGCAGTAGCAAGGCAAGATTCAGACCATGGCGTTGGGCTATCACCTAAATCCCGTCCCCTGTAGGAGCTGCCGAAGGCTGCGATCTTTTGATGTTGTTTTTTAAAAGATCAAAAGATCGCAGCCTTCGGCAGCTCCTACACGATTGGGTGATTCAGGTCAGGGTGGTTAGTTAGCTGGCTAAGGGGATGGCGCTGACGCACTGAAAAATGGCACATTGACGCACCTGCCTGCGTGCACCCATCTGCTGTCCGGAAACTTCCATGGCTATCAGCAACGTTCAGACCGCCGCTGCCTCGGCGCCCGCTGCTCCCCAAAGCAGTCCATTGGTGATGCGAATTATCGGCGCGGTGGCGCTGGCGCATCTGATCAACGACCTGATCCAGTCGGTCTTGCCGTCGATCTACCCGATGCTCAAGGCCAATTACGGCCTGACCTTTACTCAGGTTGGCCTGATCACTCTGACCTTCCAACTGACCGCGTCGCTGCTGCAGCCGTGGGTCGGCTATCACACCGATCGGCATCCGAAACCGTGGCTGTTGCCGGCGGGTTCGATCTGCACGTTGATCGGCATCGTGATGATGTCGATGGTCGGCAGTTTTCCGTTGATTCTGCTGGCGGCGGCGCTAATCGGTATCGGTTCTTCGACGTTCCATCCCGAGGCCTCGCGGATTGCGCGGCTGGCTTCCGGTGGACGCTTTGGCCTGGCGCAATCGACCTTCCAGGTCGGTGGTAACGCCGGTTCCGCGTTCGGCCCATTGCTGGCGGCGGCGATCATCATTCCGTTCGGTCAGGCCAACGTCGCGTGGTTCGGTTTGTTCGCGGTGTTTGCGCTGTTCGTCCTGTACCGCATCAGCCGCTGGTACGCGCACCACTTGAACCTGTTCAAGCTCAAAGCCGGTCAGGCCGCGACTCACGGTTTGTCGAAGGGCAGGGTGACCAGTGCGCTGGTGGTATTGGGGCTGTTGGTGTTCTCCAAGTATTTCTACATGGCCAGCCTCACCAGCTACTTCACCTTCTACTTGATCGAGAAGTTTGACCTGTCGGTGGCGAGTTCGCAGTTGCACCTGTTCCTGTTTCTCGGTGCGGTAGCGGCGGGCACCTTCTTCGGCGGGCCGATTGGCGACAAGATCGGCCGTAAGGCGGTGATCTGGTTCTCGATCCTTGGCGTGGCACCGTTTACGCTGCTGATGCCCCACGTTGATCTGTTCTGGACGACTGTCCTGAGCGTGGTGATCGGCTTCATTCTGGCCTCGGCGTTCTCGGCGATTGTGGTGTACGCGCAGGAACTGGTGCCGGGCAACGTCGGGATGATTGCCGGGGTGTTCTTCGGTTTGATGTTTGGTTTCGGCGGGATAGGCGCGGCGCTGCTCGGGCATCTGGCGGATATTCACGGGATTGAGTACGTGTATTACCTGTGCTCGTTCCTGCCGCTGTTTGGTGTGTTGGCGATCTTCTTGCCGCGCACCAAAAAGGCCTGATCCCACACATTTAAACTGTAGGAGTGAGCCTGCTCGCGATGGCGGAGTGTCAGTCAGCACATCTGTAGCTGAAAAATGCTATCGCGAGCAGGCTCACTCCTACAGGGGATTGTGTTGTAGCGGAGAATGTTTCAGTCACAAAAAAGCCGCGTATCAAACGCGGCTTTTTCTTGGGCGTAACGCTTACACGTTAAAGCGGAAGTGCATCACGTCGCCGTCTTTGACGATGTAATCTTTGCCTTCCAGACGCCATTTACCGGCTTCTTTAGTACCGGCTTCGCCCTTGTACTGGATGAAGTCGTTGTAGGCGATGACTTCGGCGCGGATGAAGCCTTTCTCGAAGTCGGTGTGGATCACGCCGGCAGCCTGAGGTGCTGTGGCACCGACTTTGACGGTCCAGGCGCGGACTTCTTCAACACCGGCGGTGAAGTAGGTCTGCAGGTGCAGCATTTCGTAGCCGGCGCGGATCACGCGGTTGAGGCCAGGCTCTTCCAGGCCCAGGGCCTCGAGGAACATGTCCTTCTCTTCGCCGTCATCGAGCTCGGCGATTTCCGCTTCGATCTTGTTGCAGACCGGAACCACCATGGCGCCTTCTTCTTCGGCGATGGCGCGAACCACGTCGAGGTGCGGGTTGTTCTCGAAACCGTCTTCAGCGACGTTGGCGATGTACATGACCGGTTTGGTGGTCAGCAGGTGGAAGCCCTTGATCACTGCCTTTTCGTCAGCGTTCATGTTCTTCATCAGGCTGCGTGCAGGCTTGGCTTCGGTGAAGTGCGCGATCAGTTGCTCAAGCAGGCCTTTCTGAACCACGGCGTCCTTGTCACCACCCTTGGCGTTACGCGCGACTTTCTGCAGTTGCTTCTCGCAGCTGTCGAGGTCGGCGAAGATCAGTTCCAGGTCGATGATTTCGATGTCGCGCTTCGGGTCAACGCTGTTGGAAACGTGGATCACGTTCTCGTCTTCGAAGCAGCGCACGACGTGAGCGATCGCGTCGGTCTCGCGGATGTTGGCGAGGAACTTGTTGCCCAGGCCTTCACCTTTCGAGGCGCCGGCAACCAGGCCTGCGATGTCGACGAATTCCATGGTGGTCGGCAGGATGCGCTTTGGATTGACGATAGCCGCCAGAGCGTCCAGACGCGGATCCGGCA